>DATHNR010000646.1:0-7009 GCA_035485835.1 Puia sp. | reverse complement strand
TCCGGGAAATCAGTCAGACTATCATTTCCTTGACCAGAATTTTGCCAACCAGTACCAGTCCGAACAAAAACAGGGGAATCTCGCATTGTTATTTACCATACTTGCCATGGTTCTTTCATTGGTTGGTCTGTTTGGACTCGTTAGTTTTACAGTGCAGCAACTAACCAAAGAAATCGGTATTCGTAAAGTACTCGGCGCTTCTCTTTTTAATATTGTAAGCCTTTTATCAGGTAACTATCTGAAATTGATTTCCATCGCAGCGTGTATTTCATTGCCTGTTTCGTGGATCATTATGAATCACTGGTTATCTGATTTCGCTTACCGGATTTCATTACACCTGGGCATATTCATCGCGGCAGGGTGCTTATCTGCCGGATCAGCCCTGATCATACTGGGTCTACAGGCACTGAAAGCAGGAATGGTGAATCCCATTAGGAGCCTGAGGAATGAATAAGAAGAAAGTATGGGAGTATGCAAAGTATGGGAGTATGGGAGTTAAGTGGACATTTCCATACTCCCATACTTTGCATACTCCCATACTTGTTTTACATTAGTATCCTTAAAACGACGATATGCCTGCCGAACTCACCCCGGTTATTCTTAAAGATAGCCTCGCCAACCCTGCACCACTCGGATTATTTGGATTTGGAATGACAACCGTTTTATTGAATCTGCACAATGCAGGATTTTATGAAATGAATTCCATGATACTTGCCATGGGACTTTTTTATGGAGGAATGGCCCAGGTCATAGCCGGAATTCTGGAGTTTAAAAAGAATAACACATTCGGGATGACAGCGTTCGTTTCCTATGGATTTTTTTGGATTTCACTGGTAGGCCTGATTTTTATGGGCAAGTGGGGATGGATAACACCTACACCCGGCCCTGCACTGGTAGCTTATCTTATCCTTTGGGGCATTTTTACTTTATTATTATTTTTTGGAACACTTAGAATAAATAAAGCACTTCAGTTCGTATTCGGATCCCTGACCATTTTATTCTTTCTACTGGCAATCGGTGATGCAACTAAAAATGAATCCATTTCAAGGCTTGCCGGATACGAAGGCATTATATGTGGCGGATCGGCTATTTATACCGGCATCGCAAACCTGCTGAATGAGGTTTATGGATATATCGTGTTGCCTCTTGGTCCCGTTCGAAAATAAATTTAATTCCATTCATTCTGTTTTTCCATTGGCATATTCATGAGATGAAGGATATGAGTTAAATTTGCCTCATGGACAAATTGGAGGTTCAGCATTCATCACCTAAAAATATTGTTATAGTAGGAGGGGGCTTTGGCGGTATAAATCTCGCACTTGAATTAAAAAATAATCCTCATTTTAATATTACGCTGGTAGATAAAAACAATTACAATTTCTTTCCACCACTGATTTACCAGGTAGCCACCGGATTTTTGGAAAACTCCAATATCAGTTATCCTTTTCGGAGGTTGCTCAGGAATTATTCCAATATTCAATTCCGCATGGGTGAACTCCTCAAGGTGGATCCCAAAGCACATACCATACAATTAAATAATGGTGAACTTTCTTACGACTTCCTCGTATTGTCCATCGGAGCCGAATCAAATTATTTTGGCATGGAGAATATACGCAGGTATGCCATTCCAATGAAAAATGTAAACGATGCATTGGAAATGCGCAATACCCTGCTTAAGCATTTTGAGATGGCAACGATTTCCAACGATCCTGAGGAAAGAAAAAAATTACTTACAATTGTGGTAGCAGGCGGCGGCCCTACCGGAGTTGAAGTTTCCGGTATGCTGGCCGATCTTCGCGTGCATAGTTTTCCCAAAGATTATCCTGGTTTAATGGGAAGCAACGCACAGATTTTCCTGGTGGACGGAGGTTCCCACCTGCTCGGACCCATGAGTGCCAAATCACAGAACGACACATTTGATGATCTGGTTAAAATGGGTGTGATCATTAAATTACAAACACAGGTAAAAGATTTTGTGAATGATAAAGTTATTTTATCAAGCGGTGAGATCATCGAAACGAAGAACCTGATCTGGACCGCCGGAGTCTCCGCAATGATCATTGAAGGAATACCGGCGGACTGTTACGGTAGGGGAAAACGACTGATCGCAGATCCTTATAATAAAGTAATCGGGGTGGATGATATATATGCAATTGGTGATACCAGTTTGCAGACACATGAACCGGAATACCCGAATGGACATCCGCAACTGGCACAGCCTTCCATTCAGCAGGCAAAACTTTTAGCTGCGAATTTTAAATCGATGGCTCTTGGTAAGCCGCTAAAACCATTTCATTATAAAGATCTTGGCACAATGGCCATTATTGGAAGAAATAAAGCCGTGGCAGACCTTCCCCATAATGTGCATTTTAAAGGATTTATTGCCTGGTTCCTATGGTTATTCATTCATTTGTTTTCATTGATCAACTATCGCAACCGGCTTAAAACATTATTTAACTGGACAATCGCCTATCTGTATAAGGACCAGTCACTCCGGTTTATTGTAAGACCCGGTCCTGATCCTGATGAGAAAACCTGATTTTTTCACAAGAAAACCTATATCCATCATGTGTTTCATCGGATAGACCTGTCCCGAAAGATCATCCCCATCCTGCTCAGGATTTTTATTATTGAAATCGGTTGAAAAATGTTTTGATTTCATGAAATTATTTTTACTTTTACGCGCAGCGACAAGCTGATATTCCCCGCGTTTCCTTACGAGCATTATTCGGCTAATGTTTTACGGTCCTGCGATCTGTGATCCATCCCTGTGAATCTAAATACTTAAGTATTAAACAGATCAACCGATGGAGTTAACAAGCAAGACCTCTGGCCTGGATGAAAAATTAGACGGATTACTTTCACTGTTAATGCACGATTTTGAAGATGTACCGGCGATCCCACTTACAGATTTCCACGATCGTTATGGTGAATTCTTTGGAGAAGAATTGTACAATCTGCAGGAGATTCTTTTTGAAGACGGCCTGGTAAGATGTTTTGTCGGTCCCGAAGGACTTGAGCTGGAAATTACGCACAAAGGAATTGCCTTTATGGCCAAAGGAGGATATTCCAGGGCCATCAGGGAAGAGATGGTTAGTCACGATGATGCTTTACGAGCACGCAAAAAAAACAGGATTGTACATATTCTGATTACCGTCGTTTTTATGGCTGCAATCGTTATTTGTTTTTACCTTCACAAAAAAACAGACTAAGCTCCTCTATGCAGCCCGACTATCCAAAAAAACCATTCAGGGATGAACGCGAACATTTTGTTTTCCTTCTGGAAATGCTTGCGTCCATATCACAATAAGCCCAACAAACGGAATTGAGTTCTTCATTTTCCAATTAGCACTTTACAACTTTCCATTTAAAACATTTAGGAATTTATTTTAACAAGGTTTTGAACATCCAGAAACCTAAACTGTACATTTGAATATGAAACGACTTCTCCTGCTTGCGGTAATTGTATTAATAACTTCTGCTTCACAGGCACAAGGCACACCTTATACCTGGACTTACTCTGCCAATAAAATATCCGGGAATGTGTATGAACTTCATTTTCATGTAGACCTGAACAGTCCATGGCATACTTATTCGCAATTCACACCTGATGGCGGCCCGGTCCCAACTAAATTCACTTTTGCAAAAAACCCGCTTTACACGCTGGATGGAAAGGTGAAAGAAAATGGGAATCTGATTCAAAAACACGAAGCTGTGTTTGGAGTGGATGTAAAATATTTTAATGGGAAAGTGGATTTTGTGCAGCTGGTAAAATTAAAAACACAGGCTAAGACTAACTTTTCCGGATCTGTTGAATTTATGGTTTGCAATGACCAGCAGTGCCTCCCTCCGGCAACCCAGAAATTTTCCATTGCATTGAACTGATTTGAATCGGAGAAACATTTTATGACTGGGAAATGATCTCAAAAAATATCTTGTTTTGAATAAAATACTCGTAATCGGTGCGTCTGGTCAGATTGGAACTGAATTGACCTTAGCACTCAGACAGCATTTCGGTGGCGAAATGGTTATTGCTGCAGATCTCAAAAGGGAAGCTGATTTATTGAAGGGTACAGGACCCTTTCTGCCTTTAGATATTATGGACAAGGAAATTCTTCGCGTGCAGGTTCGACGCCATGAGATCAAAACCATTTACCTGTTGGTAGCGATGTTATCGGCAGCAGGAGAAAAGAATCCGCTACTTGCCTGGCAGCTCAATATGCAAAGCCTGATCAATACACTGGAAGTAGCCCGGGAAGAATCTGTATCCAAAGTTTTCTGGCCCAGCAGCATTGCAGTATTCGGAAAAGATGCGCCAAAACAAAACTGTCCCCAGGATGCTTATTCCGCACCATCTACGGTTTATGGTATCAGTAAATTAACGGGTGAACAATGGTGTCATTATTACTACTACCGTTATGGAATAGACGTAAGGAGTATTCGTTATCCCGGACTTATCAGCTATAAAACGTTACCCGGCGGGGGAACGACAGACTATGCGATAGAAATATTTCATTCAGCCATCCGGGGAGAAAATTATACATGCTTTTTACGTGCAGATCAACGCTTGCCCATGATGTATATGGATGATGCTGTCCGCGCGACTATTGAATTGATGGAAGCCCCTGCATCAAAAATTTCTGTACGCACGGCCTATAACCTTTCCGGCATCAGTTTTACTCCGGAAGAAATTGCCCGTGAAATAAAACACCTGATTCCGGAATTCACCATTGAATATCAGCCTGATTTCCGCCAGGCCATTGCAGATTCCTGGCCTGAATCCATCGATGACCATATAGCCGCCAGGGACTGGGGCTGGAAACCTTCTTTCAATCTCAAAAAAATGACAGAAGAAATGATTCATCATATCAGCCCGGGGTTGGCGGTTTCCACGAAACGATGATAATTAATCGTTTATCGTAAGTCGTATATCGCGAATCGATACACGATATTCGATACACGATTAACGTAACAGCCTAATTCGGAACGAAACCAAAAAACGATTACTTTTGCAGCCCCCGTCGAGGTAGCTCAGCTGGTTAGAGCATCGGATTCATAACCCGAAGGTCGGCAGTTCAAGTCTGCTCCTCGATACAGACTAAAGACTTCTTTTGAAGTCTTTTTTGTTTATGTACAGGTTGAAACTCCCAATTAATGAGCTTATTGTAACATTTTGAATATCCAGCCGTATAAATACAGGCAACAAAAAAGCCTGGCAGGAATTGAAATTCATTTTAATCTTAATACCCTTTTTATTTGTTTTTCGCACACATGCACAGACGAATATCGTAAATGGCAGGGTAGAAGACAGCATAACCCACGAGGTTTTATCCGGTGCAAGCATTCTCATATATGGGGCTCCCGCCCTTTTGGGTGGAATCAGTAATCCCCAAGGGAATTTTTTGATCCACACGGGTACCAGAGTGGATTCTGTAAAGTTCTCCGTGATTGGTTACCAGACCAAGATTTTCAGGATGAGTGAATTTGCAAAGATGCCTTTTACCATCGTAAGGATGGTTCAGTCGCATCCTGATCTTCAGGAAATAGTAGTGCATCCAATAAGCGCATTGGATATCGTAAAACGGGCGGCCCAAAAAATCCAGTCATTCAATCCGCCCAACGATTTTGAAAGTAAGGTATTCTATAGGGAGATCATCCGGGATAGCCTGCAATACTATTCTGTTGCAGAAGCTATTTTCAGAATTCAGTTTTCTGTAGAAAAAAAATCATTCAAATTAAAGATGGATAAGGGAAGAAGTAAAGAGGATGTTGCATTCACAAGATTATTTGAAGATTTCCATCCGGGAGGCGGACCTGAAGATATAACCTCTCAGAGTTTTGTTGTACAACATCCCGATTTCCTTACCATCGATAATCTGAATAAATACATTTTTAAAAAAGATTCAACCATACAAGACGATGATCAGTTCATTTATATAATTTCATTCGATCAGAGACCAAACGTGAAAGAAGCACTGGAAAAAGGAAAGATATATATTGATGCAAATGATTTTTCTATCCTGAAATATGAAGCAGAAAATAGTCCACTGGGAAATCCTTATATTAAAAGCCTGAAGGGAACAGATAAAATATTTGCAGAATTATTGCATATCGATCTGGCAATTAAAAGATGGGCAAGAACGGTGACTTATACAAAAATCGCCGATAAAGTTTTCCTAAGCTATGCAAAAATGGAATACAATATCAATTTTAAACAACCCAAAAAAAACCTGGACCTGGACTTGTTCATAAATACTGAATTGCTGGTGACCGATATTCAACACCCGATCATAAACGAAATCAGCAAAGCCGAAGAATGGAAGAGAAAAAATTTAGTTGCCAACCTCCCATCAGATTTTGATTCAGCGTTTTGGGGAACTGATAATATAGTAAGTTCCACATCCACGCTAAACGATGTTATTGCTTCCATATCCAAAAAAAACCAGGACCTGCCGGATACTGCAACCCTCGAAGGGTGGCAATATTTCAATAAGGAATATTTCGTAGCAGGTAAAAAAGGCGACAGTATCCGGCTTGTCCCGTTGGTAAAATGCTCGTGGGAGGATAATGAAAAAGGAGGAATGATCTATAAAATGGTGAATGGTGATTTTAATGTGGAAGCCAGACTTTCAATCACGAAAAGAAGCAACAGCAGGGAAGATCCTGACAATGGATTTCAACAAACCGGAATAATCATCAGAAGCGCAGCGGGTAAAAATGAGAACAATTTTATTTTTTCTATGGGTACCGGAGGGAATGATATTCCGAAATATTTTTTAAGAAGAACGACTGATGGAAGAACAAAAAGTCAGGCAGAAAAAACTGACAGGCTTTCAGGCTGGCTGAGGATAGAAAAGCGGGGAAAAATGATCACTGCTTTTAACAGGCCCGATGAAAAATCTCCCTGGAAAAAGATGGATGAATATTCGTCAGACTGGTTATATGGAGATTTGGAGGTCGGTCTCTCCATCATGGCAAGGTTCGCCGGAAATGGGCCAAAACAACACCC
>DATHNR010000645.1:0-9665 GCA_035485835.1 Puia sp. | reverse complement strand
GTGGATTTCCTTCAAAGAAGCGTTTTCCAGGATATTAATAAATGCTGTTCCAATAATTGCTCCGTTTGCGAATGAACAGGCTTTAGTAAAGCTGGACTTATCTTTAATACCAAACCCGATCATCACCGGATTTTTTAGCTCCATTGATCTGAGTTTATTGAAATAATTCTCCTGCTGATTTAAACTCGCATTTTTCCCTGTGGTGGAAGAAGAAGAAACGGCATACAGAAAACCGCTGCTTTGCTGGTCCAATTTTCGGATTCGTATTTCTTCCGTTTCGGGAGTAACCAGAAAAATAAAATCCAGATTATACTTTCTTACAACTTTACCAAACTCATTTTCAAATTCATATACCGGCAGATCAGGGAGAATAAGACCATCCACACCAACCTCTGATGCATCCCGGCAAAAATTTTCAAATCCGTATTGAAGTATCGGATTCATATATCCCATCAGAAGTACGGGCAGGTGAATTTCTTTTCTAAAATTCTTCAATTGATCAAAAAGTTTGAGAATCGTCATTCCATTTGCCAGGGCCCTGGCGCTGCTTGATTGGATTACAGGACCATCCGCCAGCGGATCGCTATAAGGCATACCAAGCTCAACCATATCTGCGCCTGCATCCTGAAGTGCCTTCAGAACGGGAACTGTGTCATTTAGAGCAGGATAACCTGCGGTGAAATAAACATTCAGCACATTTTGTTTTTTCCTCTCAAATAATTCTTTGATTCTGCTCATTGTTTTTGGTTGACGGCTGGCTGTGTTTTAAGCTTTGGGCTTTAAGCCTTCCATGGCTTTCATATATGTATCCAGATCCTTATCGCCTCTCCCGCTCAGGCATACCACAACATGATCATCTTTTGCAAATTTTATTTTGTCCAATATGGCAAAGGCGTGTGCAGATTCAAGTGCGGGAATGATTCCTTCCAGTTTAGCTAGCATAAAAGCCGCATTGATTGCTTCTGTATCCGTTGCACTGTAAAATGAAGCCCTCCCTGTTACAAATAAATGAGCATGAAGTGGGCCAATTCCGGGATAGTCCAAACCGGCTGAAATACTATGGGGTTCTACTACCTGTCCGTCATTTGTCTGCATTACCAAACTTCTGCTACCATGCAGGATTCCTTTAGTTCCAAGACTGGTTGTTGCAGCAGATTTTCCGCTTTCAAGTCCTTCTCCTGCTGCTTCCACAGCAATAAGTTGAACCTGCAATTCGTCAAGAAAATGATAAAATGTCCCGGCAGCATTACTTCCGCCACCTACGCAGGCTATTACAGCATTTGGGTTGCTATTTCCTGTTTTTTCTTTCAATTGCCATTTTAATTCCGAGCTGATTACACTTTGAAATCTTGCAACCATATCAGGATAAGGATGGGGACCGACCACACTGCCTATGATATAATGTGTATCCATCGGGTGATTAATCCAATCCCGGATCGCTTCATTCGTCGCATCCTTCAATGTTTTACTACCGCTGGTTGCCGGAACTACGGTGGCTCCCAGCATTTTCATGCGGGCAACATTGGGTGCCTGGCGTTGAATATCTTTCTCACCCATATATACAATGCATTCAAGTCCTTTCAGTGCACAAACTGTTGCTGTAGCAACACCATGCTGACCAGCACCTGTTTCAGCAATAATTCTTTTTTTCCCGAGTCTCTGAGCCAATAATATCTGACCAATGGTATTATTGATTTTATGTGCTCCTGTGTGACAGAGATCTTCCCGTTTTAAAAAAATACGCGTACCATATTTTTCACTAAGTCTGTTGGCAAAATATAAAGGAGTGGGTCTGCCTGCGTAATCCTTCAACAGCGAATCAAATTCCCTAAGAAATTCAGGCTCTTTTATAATTTCAAGGTAGCGGGTTCTGAGTTGCTCTACGTTACTGAATAACATTTCAGGAATGAATGCACCTCCGAATTCCCCGTAATAACCCTTTTCGCTGGGTTGCTGAAATGTTTTTGGTTCTGTCATTTTAAAATTTATTTAGCGTTCAGCGATTTATAAAATTTCTCTATTTTATCCAGGTCCTTCAGTCCGCTTTGGATTTCAAAACGGCTATTTATGTCTATTGAAAAGAGCTTCTTTGAAACTTCCTCATTAAAAAATGACTTGAGTTTATCTGTATCTTCCGGTTCAATACCCCCGCTAAGAAAAAATAATTTATCAATTCCTGAAGGTTTCAGAAGATCCCAGTTGAATTTCTTTCCAGTTCCCCCATATCCAACTCCAAGTGTATCGAAAAGGAACATATCGCAGGAATCTTCATAAGGTTTGGTTATCCAGGAGATCGGATCATTCTCCCCAAGTCGAAAAACTTTTATTACCGTAACATAATTTGCGATCTGTTCACAAGCACGCGGCGTTTCATCTCCATGAAGCTGGACCATATCCAGTCCGTATTCATCCACCATATGCATCATTTGCTCATAAGGCATATTCACAAAAACACCTACTTTACCTATCCGAAACTTTGCTTTTCGCATCTGCTCGCCACTGATATGTTTGCCGGCAAACCGGGGGGATTTAGGATAAAAAATAAATCCGGCAAAATCAATACCCAGCTCTTCAAGTTTCCTTACCTGATCGAGTTGCGTCATTCCGCAAACTTTTACTCTCATAGAGTTTATTTTTTAATTGATCAACAAAGGAAGAAAAGGCAATCGCCGGATCAGGCTCTTTCATAAATTGTTCGCCAATTAAAAAACCATTAAATCCAGCCTCTTTCAAATGAATTACAGTTTCCATATCACGGATGCCGCTTTCGGCTATTCGCAATATTTTAGATGGCAATCGTTCCGCGAGCTGAATGGAACGATTTATATCAACAGTAAATGTTTTCAGGTCACGGTTATTGATTCCAACAACATCCACATCTTCGCAAATATGTTCGAGTTCACTTTCTTCGTGTATTTCCAGGAGCACTTCCAAACCAAGTCCATGAGCCTTATTCGAAAGAGATCTGGTCTCGTCAGGTCGCAGACAGGCGGCTATCAGAAGAATAACGTCAGCTCCCATTGCCCGCGACTCCACTATCTGATAAGGATCCAGGATAAAATCCTTCCGTAAAATCGGAAGGTTATTAAAACGGGCTTTTTTAAGATCATTTGCTGAGCCACCAAATGATGGTAAATCTGTAAGAATCGAAATCATCGAAGCTCCATATTGAGCATACGCTGCAGTAACATGTTCTACAGTCGCTGTATTATTTATTATCCCTTTTGATGGGGATTTTTTTTTAAACTCGGCAATGATTCCATTTTTTTCAGGATCCATAAGAAATTTCTTCATGGAAAATATTTGCCTGTTAAAGCCATCTTGTTTTTCCAACAAATGAACCGGCGATTCCGACTTTCGAAATTCTATTTCCTCCTTTTTATAAGAAACTATTTTTTCAAGTATGTTTTCCATTCATGAGGCGCAAGGCTTAAGACCTAAGGCTTTTTATTGTAGTGATATTAATGTGTTTAAAGCGTTTTCTGCTTTTCGGCTCTCAAGGCTTTCTACCGCCGCCGCATAAGCATTTTCGTAATCACTATAGACTCCTGTGCAATACAATGCCATTGCTGCGTTGGCCAGAACGACTGCGTTTTGTGCCCAGGTTCCATTCCCTTTCAATATTGAAATGAATATTTTTGCCGCTTCTTCAGTACTGTTACCCCCGTAAATATCGGATGGGGAAACCATACGTTTTCCCAATTGTTCCGGCGTCATCACACGTTCTCCCTCATTCGTAATTACCCGTGCATCACCAGTCAGAGAAAGTTCATCATACCCATCCAGGCTGTGAATAATTGCGAATGAAGAATCTGATTTCTGCAGTATGTAAGTATAGATGCGAGCCATCTCCAAATTATAAACGCCTATCAATTGAAATTTGGGAGAGGCAGGATTCACCAATGGGCCAAGCATATTAAAAAAAGTACGGATACCCAGGTTTTTTCTGATCGCTCCGACTGCTTTTAATGCCGGGTGAAAAAGCGGTGCATGGAGAAAACAAATATTAGCTTTTCCCGATTCCCTCTTCAATTTTTCCGGATCATTGCTGAGCTTATATCCAAGTTGCTCCATAACGTTGGAAGCGCCGCTTATACTTGTAGCCCCATAATTTCCATGTTTGGCTACCTTTTGCCCGGCCCCCGCAACTATGAAACAGGCCAGCGTGGAAATATTAAATGTATTTTTCCCATCTCCGCCAGTACCTACGATATCAATGAATTCCTTTCCATCCAACTCGGCTTTGACTGCAAGCTCTAACAGGGCATCCCGAAATCCCTGGAGTTCTTCGATGGTAATGCTTCGCATAAGAAAAACCGTAATAAAAGAAGTTATCTCCGACTCGTTGTACTGACCACGCGAAATATTGGACAGAACTTCCTTTGCCTGTTCGCGTGTTAGGGTTTTATATTCAAACAGTATCTGTAAAATTTTTTTCATTTCAAAAAGGCTTAAAGCTTATGCAAGAGACTCAAGGCCATTATAAAAATCGCTATATTCTCAAATAATAATTTTCAAAATCAAGGTTAGCATTTCAATTATTCCCCATTTCACATTCCTGTAATTTCCGGCCTCAAGCTTTTTGCTTTAAGCATTAGGCTTTACTAACCAATTTCTCATTATCTGCTCCCCGAAAGGCGTAAGAACACTCTCCGGATGAAACTGTACACCTAAAACATCATAATTCTTATGCCGCAATGCCATAATATGGCCGCTGGCATCTGTTGCCGTTACTTCCAGTGATTTCGGAAATCCATCCGGATCAATAACCCAGCTATGATAACGTCCGGCCAAAAATCCGTCTGGAATACCACTGAAAAGATCAGCATTTATTGAAACATTTCGTGGATTCTGAGGAATGATCTTAACTGGACTGGCAACACCATGATAAACTTTCGTAAGGTTTGTTAACCTGCCGCCAAATACTTCTCCGATAGCCTGATGACCAAGACAAACACCAAGAATAGATTTGGAAGCAGCGTATTGTTTTATCAATGGCAGTAGCATACCGGCTTCTGAAGGAAGGCCGGGACCCGGAGATAAAATAATTTTATCATATGTCTGCACATTTTCCAATGGGATCTGATCATTGCGGAATACATCTACTTTTTCACCAATAATTTTTTCAACAAGGTGAACCAGGTTATAAGTAAACGAATCATAATTATCAAAAACGAGAATTTTCATAATCTCAATTATATGGTTTCCGCCAGACCAATGGCAAGTTTCAATGCTCCCAGTTTATGGTTTACTTCTTCCAGTTCGGATTGTGGTTTACTGGCGGCGACAATTCCGGCGCCAGCCTGATATGTTAAGGTGTTCCGTTGGCTCAGCAGACTGCGAATCATAATGGCTTGCGTACAATTACCGTCAAAGCCTACAAAACCAATACATCCTCCGTAATAGCTCCTTGCTGTTGGTTCATACCCGCTGATAAGTTCCATTGCACGGATTTTCGGTGCTCCGCTTAAAGTTCCTGCAGGAAAAGTGACCGCAAGCAATTCAAATGGATTGCTGTCTTTTTTAAGTTTACCTTTTACTTCACTTACCAGGTGAATTACATGTGAGTAGTATTGTACTTCACGGAAATGTACAACCGAAACTTCCGAACATTGCCTGCTCAGGTCGTTCCGTGCCAGATCAACCAGCATGACATGTTCAGCATTTTCTTTTGCATCTTCAAGTAGTGCGTCAGCTCTTTCTTTATCTATCTCATCATTGCCGGTTCTCCCACAGGTTCCGGCTATGGGGTGCATGATGGCTTTACCATCCTTTATTAAAACCTGCGATTCAGGAGAAGATCCCATGAGGCGGTAATCCCCATAATCGAAATAGAATAAATAGGGACTTGGATTTACGTTCCGCAGTGCTCTGTATACATTGAATTCGTCACCTGTAAAGCCAAGTTTGAAGCGGCGACTAAGCACTATCTGAAAAACATCACCACGCAGACAACTTTTAATTCCCTTCTCCACCATTTCCCTATAATCATTATCCGTCATATTGGTTGTTTCCTCACCCTTAACCAGAAATGGAAATACCGGAACATCTTTTGAGCGGATCAGTGATTCAACCAAAGATAATTCGCTCTGTACTCCCTCAACCTGGTTTTCACATATATAAAGTTCATCCTTAAAATGATTTATCGCAATCACATATTGATACAATCTGTATCTCATCAGCGGAATTAACGGTGGCTCTGGTTTTTCTTCGAGCTGGATACGGTCAAAAAAACGAACTGCGTCATAAGTTGTATAACCAAAAAGGCTCTGCGCTGTTTTTACCGGTTTTTCTTCAGCCTTCTGCACATCGAAATGTTCCATAAAATCCCAGAGTAAGGCAGGTACGTGAGCAGATTTTAGCGGATATTTTTCAGTCTGGCGACCTGGTAATTTAAATTCCATTTGCTCATGATCAGATATCTCAACTCCGCCAATGGCATGAATACAGATGAAAGAATAACTGTTCTCAGCTGCATGATAATCGGTGCTTTCCAGTAAAACAGTATCTCTGAATCGGTCACGAACTCGCAAATAGATTCCAACAGGTGTATATATATCAGAAAGTAATTTTTTGTGCGATGTATTGAGCTTGATTTTTTTCATGTACCTGCTTTATTTTTAATAACAGCTGTTTTTGAACAAAAAAAGGCCCCGGAAATAACCGGGGCCTGATATGTTTATAACATAGCGATTGCTTTACGCGCCCCGACCGGAGTTTGTATGCCACCACCATGCATTATTGAGTATCTTGTTTATCATGCCCTGCAAATATCAGAGCTAATTTTGAAATTTCCAAATTAGCATTTAAATTATTCCTTTAGTCGTTGGTAAATAATTGCTGAAAGGATCCTTTTTTACAGCCATTCTGATGGCTTTTGCAAAGGCCTTAAATATGGCTTCTATTTTATGATGTTCATTTTCACCATGGCAGGCGATATTCAGGTTACAATGTGCGGCATCTGAAAAAGACTTAAAGAAATGAAAAAACATTTCCGTTGGCATATCACCGACTTTCTCTCTTTGAAAAATTACGTTCCATACTACCCAGCTTCGCCCGCCAAAATCCAATAATACCCGTGCATCTGCATCATCCATGGGCAAAGCAAAGCCATATCTTTCCATGCCTCTTTTATCCGATAGTGCCATTGCCATGGCTTCACCCAGTGCTATGCCGGTATCTTCGATCGTATGGTGTTCATCAATCTGAAGGTCGCCATGTACTTCAATTTTTAAATCCATTTTTCCGTGCCTGGCAATCTGATCCAGCATATGATCAAAAAAAGCAAGCCCGGTATGGATATCAGCTTCCCCGTTTCCATCCGCATTCAATTCAATCCTGATTTTTGTTTCCCTGGTATTTCGTTCATGTATAACATGCCTGAAACCTGATTTCAAAAATGAATAAATTTCTGACCATAGAATGGTTTCCAACGCGACCACTTTCTCAAGATCTGTGATAGTATCTTTTATTTCTTTGCCACCCAAATGAACGTCCTGCTTTAGCCATATCGCTTTGCATCCGAGATTTTTAGCCAATTGCACATCTGTAATGCGGTCTCCGATTACATAAGATCCTGCGATATCATATTGAGCATTGTTCAGGTAAGAAGTAAGCATTCCGATACCAGGCTTACGCGATGGTGAGTTATCTGAAGGAAAAGATTTATCAATATGAACTGCACTGAAATGAATCCCTTCATTAGAAAGACATTGCATTACAAAGTCCTGAACGGGCCAGAATTTATTTTCCGGAAATGAAGGTTTACCCAGACCATCCTGGTTTGTAACCATTACAAGTTCATAATCCAATTCATTTGCAATTCTTCCTAAAAATTCAAATACACCGGGGAAAAATTCCAGTTTACTGAAATCATCAATCTGGTATGTTGGCGGAGATTCTTTTATCAGTGTTCCATCCCGGTCTATAAAAAGGATCCTTTTCATTAAAATTATTTCAGGTTGCTGCCCGCCGATTTTACTTCCGAAACTTTTACTGCTGATGTTTTATTGCCAAAACTGTTACGAATATAAGTTAATACATCCGCGATTTCCTGATCGTTGAGTCCTGAGTTCGGTGGCATCACATTATTATACACGATACCATTTATTTCCTGATGAGCTGACGAACCTTTTATAATAATGTTGATTAATTTATTCTTGTCACCAGTTACCTGTTGGCAATTTAACGGTGGATTCACGTTAGGGATACCAACTCCATCCGGCTGATGACAGGACATACAATGCAGTGTATAAACTTTTTTTCCTGAGTCCATTGAAAGCCTGTAAGGAGATTTCTTCACCGCACAATGATTTCCTTCCTGTGCTTTTATCAAAACAGGTAAAATTATAAATGAACAAATGAAAAAAAAGTATGGAAGACCTGATTGAATTTTCATTTTATTTATAGGTAATTCTCCATATAGTTCCCTGAACGTCATCTGTCACATAAAGGGAGCCATCGGGACCTTCTGCAAGACCACAGGGACGATGCAAAGCACCCCCTGAAGCGGTATTCTTAGGTCCTCCTGAAAATCCATTTGCAAATATTTCCCATTTCCCGGATGGTTTGCCATTTCTGAAAGGTACAAAAGCGACATAGAATCCTTCCTGTGGCTCAGGCGCCCGGTTCCAGGAACCGTGAAAAGCGATAAATGCACCATTTCTATATTTTTCCGGAAACTGATGACCTGTATAAAATAAAAGCCCATTGGGCGCCAGGTGTCCGGGAAAAGCATATACCGGATTTATTGCATCTTCTCCGGCAGTTTTCTTTCCGTCTCCGCCATATTCAGGTGCCAGAATTTTTTTATCCTGTATTTGATCATAATAAATATATGGCCACCCTGCGTTGGATCCTTTATGCAATTCATACATGCATTCTGCCGGAAGTTCAGCGTTTTGTTTGTCAGTGAACAATGCAGGGAAAATAGTATGTAACTGATCACGCCCATGCTGCATCACAAATAATGTATTTGTGGTGGTGTTCCAGTCCAATCCGACCACATTACGTAAACCAGTAGCATACCGGATTCCGTCTGCGTAAGTCTGGTTCAGCTTGTCTGCTTTGAATTGCCAGATACCCGCAGCAGAATCCAATATCGGGCAGGGTTTTTTTCCCATAGAACCTGCTTTTCTGTCTTCTATCTGGCAGGAATTTGAATATGCGCCTATATTCACATAAATATTTCCACTGTTATCCAGCGTAAAGGCTTTTGGTTCATGTTCGCCGCGGGCGATTAAACCGGTTATAATTTTTTCAGGCTGATCGGGATTAGCTACCGTTCCGTCATTATTAAGTTTGAATCTGAAAACTTCCTGATCAGAGGATGCATAGAGCCAGCCATTTTTTACTTTGATACCCGTTCCTTTAAATGATCCGAAATCAAATTCTTCATCTGCTACTCCGTCGCCAGTTTGATCTTTTAACCGGACAATATTATTCCCGTTTTTATTGCTCGCAAGTTTTACATAAATATATCCTGATGGCGTAACCGTAATATGGCGGGCTTTTCCAAGGCCGGCTGCAAATACAGTAGCATTAAAACCATTTGGAAGAGTCAGATTAACGTCCGGTTTTGAGGGAGCTAATTTGAATAGCCTGTCTGTATCTGAAATAACCGGATTTGAAGTGACAGAAGCATGACATATAGTTGTCAGCAGAAC
>DATHNR010000644.1:0-2931 GCA_035485835.1 Puia sp. | reverse complement strand
AGTATGAACGTTGTATTTCCCCGTTGATAAGTAATCATAGCATTTAACGAGATATGATTATTATTCTGAGGTTGAAAAGTAACAGAACTACCGCTATAAAGTGGTGCTTTCTTCAATGTAAATGAAGAAGCTGCATTAATCGGGGTAAAGCTGTTTTCAAATTCGTGATGCTTTTTCTTTTCTCCGCCTCCTTTGCTTGCAAATGCAAGCGCTGTTACTGCAAAAAGAAACAATCCCATTGCAGTCAGACGCAGCGTGTTTGGAAAAGAGGGTTTATAATTGAGAGAATTCATCACTGACAAAGATACAATAAAAATTTTAGTATTCTTTAACTTAAAAAAGGGTATTATCCTGTTATTTTAACACAATCCCTGCTGTTTTTGTGGAAAACCCCCCTATATTTCGCAGTTACGGATGAAATATGGCCCCCGTTGCCTGATATAATTAATTTGTGGTTAAGGGATTATAAATTAATTTAGTATAACCATCTTAAATGAAAGAAAATCCATACCAACCCGAGCAGGATGAGATCAGGGAATTACTGAAACAATACAGTGCACTTAAAAATGGCCGGAAACACAGCTTTCTGGATGAAGATTGTTTCGAAAAAATCATAGACTATTACGACGGAAAGGAAGAATTTCCCCATGCCCTGGAGGCGGTGGAAATAGGGATTGAACAATACCCGTTTTCTTCCGTTCTGCATATCCGCAAAGCAGATCTGCTTATTGCAACCCGTAAATACGCGGATGCCCTCCAGGTCCTGGAAAAAGTGGAATTGCTTGATTCCAACGATATCAATCTCTATATTCTTAAAACGGATGCTTACCTGGCGCTGGATCAGCAGGAAAAAGCCGTTGTTTTATTACAGGAAGCCCTCAATCACTTTGAAGGCAGGGAAAGGATCGAACTCCTCTTTGAACTCGCCGACGTTTATGACGATTATGAGGAGTTTGATAAAATATTCGACTGTCTTCGCTGGATTCTCGAACAGGATTGCGAAAATGAAGAAGCCCTGTATAAGATTTGCTTCTGGACGGATTTTACCGGCAGAAACGAAGAAAGCATCCGCCTTCATCAAAATATCATTGAAGAAAATCCTTATTCTGAACTGGCCTGGTTTAACCTTGCAGCTGCTTACCAGGGATTGAAATTATATGAGAAAGCGGTGGACGCTTATAAATATGCGGTGGCCATCGATGAAAAATTCGATTACGCTTACCGTAATATGGGTGATGCGTTTATCCGTTTACGTAAATACCGTGAAGCGATTGAGAGCCTGGAAAGGGTTCTTGAACTTTCAAAACCTGAAGACGTTATTTATGAAGCCATTGGTCACTGTTATGACAAACAGAGGCAATTTGCACAGGCTCGTTTTTATTACCGGAAGGCCTCTCATCTGAATCAGGATGATAGCAAATTGATTTATAAAATTGCCTGTACATATCTCAACGAAGGTCAGTGGACAAATGCAGTTAAACAACTTGAGTCCGCCATACGAATTCAGGGCAAACATCCCGAGTACCATCTGGCACTTGGGGAATGTAAAGTGCAGCTTATGGAATTCAGGGAAGCAATTCAGGCTTTCGGGACCGTTGTGCGTTTAAGACAAAAAAATATTTCAGGTTGGGAAGCGCTTGTGCGCTGCCTGTACCTGGCTGAAATGTATAAAGAGGCTTTGGAACAGGTGCAACAAGCCATGCGGATAATTGGCGAAAAACCACTGCTCACATTTTATATGAGTGCCATTTATTTTGCAATGGGAAAATCAAAAGAAGGATTGATTCACCTGGACAAAGCATTGGCACGTTCACCGAAGTTGTTAAAGAAAATGATAGCACTTAACCCGTCTTTACTTCAATCGCAATCTATCGTAGATGTGATCGCGCGTTACCGGAAAAGGTAAATCTTCCTTATTTTTGCGCCTCCTGAATTTCCAAAACGAAATTATTGTCGATGAATTTTTCACTCAGTCAGATGCCGGAGAGAAACAACAAACCCCGGAATCATGGTATTACCATGGTAATGGACAAGGGATTAAGCATTGAAGAGACTAAAAATTTCCTGAGCATTGCAGAACCCTATGTGGACGTGGTTAAGCTCGGATTCGGTACATCCTATGTTACCCCGAACCTGGATAAGAAACTGAAAGTATACCGGGATGCCGGGATTCCCATTTATTTCGGAGGAACCCTGTTTGAAGCATTTTTAATCAGAGGCCAGCTGGAAGACTATATCCGGATTTGTACTGAATATAGGGTGGGTTATATGGAAGTGAGTGACGGTTCGGTTGACATTGATCACAAGGAAAAATGTAAGCTGATTGAAAGACTTACCCAATATGGAACTGTGCTTAGTGAAGTCGGCAGCAAGGATGCCGCTCATATCATTCCTCCATATAAATGGATTGAACTTATGCAGGCTGAATTAAATGCAGGCGCCAGATACGTTATTGCGGAGGCCCGCGAAGCAGGTAATGTCGGGATCTACCGGGGAACCGGTGAAGTACGCGAAGGACTTGTGCAGGAAATTCTCACCAAGATTCCATCAGAAAAAATTTTATGGGAAGCACCACAGAAATCACAGCAGTTATATTTTATTGAACTCATAGGATCTAATGTGAATCTGGGAAATATTGCTCCCAATGAAATGATCGCACTTGAAGCAATGCGAATAGGATTAAGGGGAGATACATTCGATCTTTTTCTGGATAAGAATAAAAAGGAAGTTAAATGAGAAAGTTCGGCCTGATCGGTTATCCGCTGGGCCATTCATTTTCCGCGAAATATTTCAAGGAAAAATTCCAGCGTGAATCAATTTCCGGTTGCAGTTATTCCAATTTTGAAAATCCCGCTTTGTCCGGGTTGCCGGCGATATTAAAAGACCCTGAGCTGAAGGGTCTGAATGTGACCATTCCTTACAAGGAATCGG
>DATHNR010000643.1:0-2853 GCA_035485835.1 Puia sp. | reverse complement strand
TCTGGAGGTTACCATGGCCGGTTGCCTTGATGATATCTTTGGTTAGCGGGTCGATTATCAGATAAACATTCGCATAGTTATTAGCCGTAACATCCAGATTCACCGTGAAATTATTTGTAGATGAAACCAGTTTCTGATTCTTCATTTCCTTTCCGTATACTTTCCATACTATAAAATCTGCATAGGCGCTCTCGCGGCTGGTATTCGTCGGGAGGTATATATTTGAACTGTCCGTAGGTTCTCCCTTAATATACATTTGGAGATCTTCCTGCGGACCGGAAAGATTCAGGTTTGCTTTTCCGATCATCGTTCCAAAAAACTGGTTATTATCGGTTATTCGGGTATTGAGGAGTAAAAGTTTATTTGTATTTATACCGAAATCATAACTAAGATCTCTGAAAGAATGGTGATATAATTTTCCTCTGGTTACTTCTGCGGTGTTACCAAGGGAATCAAGGATCTGAAATGATCCGAAATCAATCTGGTCTGCACGTAAATGAACCATGGCTGAAGGAATGTGGTAGGTACAGCGGGTATAAATTACATGCAGCCTGGCATCGGTCAGCTTTATATCACCAATATAATTCAAACTGTCACCGGGCCCGACAATCTGCAATGAACCAGTGGCATATCCTGTTACATTGCTAAAAATGGCGCCGATATATTTTTCCAGCAGGTCGATTTTAGTATTCACCATATTCGGGATAGTGATATTGATAGGCTGCCTGGCACTGTCGCTGGTGTTGAAAATTCCTTTCAGATCGAAATGATAATCTTTGTTATCAGAATTTACAGTTCCATTTACGATACCGGTTTGTTTGCTGTAATCCGCTGTCAGATTTATTTTCCCCACGGAGTCGTTTGATACCCGAAAATATTCTGCCGTACCATTGAACCTTGCATATGTATGATTAAATGGATCCGTTATATCAACATTCCCAGTCAGCACCCCTTCCACTCTTTCATCCTTGATAAAGAAGGGTGCAAAGTCACCGATATTTATCTTATGCAATTCCAGGTGCATATCATTCCAGTTTCCCTCACCAGAGGGAGTCGTACTTATCAGAAACTGCTGCTCCCCGCTGTATATCCTGACCGATTCCGCGGCCACAATATTTTTACTGAAAAGTAATTCCCCGTTTTTATCTATTGTCCAGGTTTTGCTGTTGATATCGAATGTGGAAGGGTTAAATTTTATTTTTACTCCGTCAGTCAGGGTTTCAACCCGGGCAGAAACGTTGGCTGCATTTAATGTCTGATTCGCACTGGTACTAATTTTTACGTCGGAAATATCATTAAACGAACGGAGCTGAATATGAGTTAAAGGAAAATGAAGGCTGTCATTTACGTAAACCTCTCCGATATTGGTTTCAAGTGAAAGGCTGTCATAGTTCCCGTTTCCTTTCAGCTCAACTTTATAGAAAGAAATATTTTTATAGTTGAATTGCGGTATATCAGCGTTTACATTGAGCAGGTTTTGATCACTGTTGATTCGACCGTTGATATTGGTATTATTGAAACCGCGCATGTTTTTGGTAAAGAGATCCAGATATGGGTCTACCTGGCGGGTTGTAATTACAAAGCTGAATTTTTCCTTGCTCAGATTTACCGTGTTTGGCTTGATGTAACTTGGATAATACCTGTGGAGAAATTCCTGGAAAGATGCCGGCAGTTTTTTAATGGAAAATTCACCCACGATGGCCCCTTCAAATTCATTGCTCATAACAGTAATCGTTTTACTGCTGTCAATAATATTGGATTCAACCACCAGTGAATCAAAAGACATGCGGGAGCCTCTTTTATAAATGGATGCATCAAAAATTCTTGCCTTACCTAAAAAGTGGTCAATATCATTTCCTGTGAAATTAAATCGCAGTTTACCATTGAAATTAATACTGTCCTTTGTAAAATGAAGCGGCAAAAGATTTGCATTATCTACAGTAGCATTAAAGTCGAATTTGGGAATAGCCTGACTGTAATCAATCAGACCGACCAAAGTGGCATGCAGGTTAGAATCATTAGAAATTATTTTTCCATTAAATCTTTTTTTTGTGACCTGGCCATTTACAAAAATATCCTCGTATGTATATCCCTGATAACTGAATTCCCTGATATTTCCATCGAGACTTGCATTAATCGTATTCAACGCAAGTCCCCTGCCCTGAATTTTTCCATTGAATGAAATCTTTCCCAGGCTGCTGTCTTCTAAAAACCTGCCTAACTGAAAATCATTGGTAAGAATATTACCCGAATAAACCGCCGGCCTGTCCATGGGCAGTTGCATACTCACATTGGTGACCAGGGTACCGAGGTTCGTCTCTATGGTACCTGAAGTAACAAAATGTTGTATTGTTCCCTGAAAATTGCCGACGAAATGTAAATTTTCAATTCTGTCTATTCTCGGATTTTCAATTTTTTTGAGTGAAGGAATGAAAGTTATGATATCGCGGTAAGTACTTCGAAAATCATTCGATCTGAAATCAATGAAAGTTTTATTTATATCCGGCAATCCCGTTAAATGAATATCTCCATTTAATTCGGTATGCAAGCCGGCATTTATCCGGATATTTTTCCCGGCCAGATCAGATACGGAACCTTTTATTTTACCGGTAATCAGGATTTTTTTCTTCCAGGTTTTAAGGTCGGAGGAAAAAAAAGCAATATCGTCGCTGTCGATGGTAGCATTTGAAAAATCAGCTTCCATTTTCACTTTGGTTGTGAAATCTGAAAGGTCATCAAAACTTTTAAAGCGCATTGCAAAGTAATTCCGGAGATGACTTTTACCTGTATTCAGATCAAAGTTGGAAAATTCCATCCCTTCAGGATAAACTTTAATGGATGCGGATAGTTGTT
>DATHNR010000642.1:0-9454 GCA_035485835.1 Puia sp. | reverse complement strand
CGCGCCACCTCATGGTGGCATTGCTTTTGGATTTGACCGTCTCTGCGCCTTACTGGGTGGCACCGAAAGCATCCGTGACTTCATAGCATTCCCAAAAAACAACAGCGGGCGCGATGTGATGCTCGATGCACCGTCAACTATCGACGATAAACAATTGAAAGAACTTAATATTTCCATTTTCCCTTCATGATGAAATAACAGCCAATTTTTTTCTTCAATAATTTGTAGTTTCGTTCCTAATAATTTGGTGAATATTCATGCCAGAATTTGCGAAAAGAAATCTACGGTGGGACAGATATTTATTAAAACGCATATCTGATTTATTTGGGGTTAAACATGCTTTTTTTCTTATATTATTTTTATTGGCCGGGTATTTTACGAGGGCACAGAATTTTTTCCTTAGGGAGGACAGTTTACTAACATTACTAAAAACCCGATATTCCTCTCTTTCCACGGAACGAATTATGATTGCATCAGCATTGATGTACTTACACCTGCCGGATGAACCCTTATTTGATAGTTTAAAAAATCTGCTCATACAGGAATCGGAAGACAGTCGAAACAGGAATTTTATATGTTTAACTTATAGTCAAATTTCGAAATCCTATTTGGGTTATTATAACAGGCCGGATTATTATGAAAAAGGGAAACCCTATGCAGATAAATGCCTCCAGGTGGCGAATGAAAGCGGACTGGAAGGATATAAAGTGTCAGCTTATTTACTTTTTGCAAGATATTATCTGAATATCACAGAAAATCAAAAAGCGCTGGATTATAATAACCAGGCGATTTCACTGGCGTCAGCGATAGGTTCAGACAGTCTTCTCAGCCAGTCTTATATATCGATTTCAAATACCTGGAACGCCCTTGCCAATAAACTTTCGGAATTCCAGGCCTTATTGAATGCGAGAAATTTTGCTGAAAAATCAAAGATCCATTCACTGATTTTACAAAGCCTTAACGAGCTGGGAAATTTTTACGAGTCTGTAAACGATTATGAAAAGGCAAAAGATTATTACACTATTTGTGAAAATGAAGCAAGAGAATGGAACGAAAGTGCATTTATATTTACCTCACTCCGGGCTCTTGGAAGAACACATCTTCATGAAAAAAATGAAAAACTCGGTATTTCTTATTATGATAAAGCTATCAGTTTTGGAGATTCGCTGGGAATTGGAAATTTAAAACTGCAGATTTATCTGGACCTGTTAAACTATTATTTCAACACCAGCGATCCGGTAAAGGGAATTGCTTATATGGATCAGCATCCTGCATTGATGGAATTCATTCGCAAATTCGGAGTAGGATACCAGGTAAATAAGTTATACGCAGTTGTGGAGAGCTCTAATAATAAATATGATTCAGCACTTTACTTTCTGAATCTTGCTTTGCCCTTCGAATACAGCCAAAAGGGAAATTATTCCGAAAAATATCAATTTTCCGAGCAGATTGCTGAGGTTTACCGGGGGATGCATAAATACCCTGAAGAATATAAAACTCTGCTGCTTACCAATAAATTTGCAGACTCATCCCAGAATATTTATTATCAGCGTGATGTTATGCTTAACCTGGATTCTGTAAGTTATCTCCTGGGTGATTATAAGCTTTCGCAACAATACCTTTCGAAATACAATGTCTACAGGGATTCAATCGAGTCTCTAAGTAAGCAAAAAGATTTATTGAATATAGAGATTCAGAATGCAAATAAAAGGGCCGAGCAACAAAAGAAGGATGAGGAAGAAAAAAGAAGAACCCGAAATAACATAGAATATCTGGGGATTACTGCAGTGATCGCAACTGTATTTATTATTCTCGTGGTATTTGGTGTTTTTAAGATATCTCCTGCCATTATCCGGGCAATGGGATTTTTTGCCTTTATATTTTTATTTGAATTCATTGTTTTATTGTTGGACGATCAGATCCAGGTCATCACCCATGGCGAACCCTGGAAAGTACTGGCCGTGAAAATATTTATTATCTCTCTGTTGCTACCATTGCATCACTGGCTTGAAAAAAAGATGACGCATTATCTTACGTATAAAGCGCATATGATCAAGTCCAAAATTTTTGCAAAAAAAGCCTGAGGAATTTTCAATTGCCTGCTGAAATTCTTTGTTCTTCTGACAATATACAGTAGTATTCATGATCCGATAACTTGGCCAATTAACTTCGAATCTGAGATCCGGAGTGATGGGAAGCAAACCGGATTTTTGTTTTATAATATTTGATGAGTTGACTCTTCTCGCGGCCCTTGGAAATATCTCCTTATTTTTACGTGTACAAAATCGCTGAATTGTATGTCTTATCAATTGCTTAAAGGGAAAAAAGGAATCATATTTGGTGCGTTGGATGAAAAATCCCTCGCATGGAGAACGGCCCTTCGGTGCCATCAGGAAGGCGCGGAAATCGTATTGACGAATGCTCCTGTTGCGTTGCGAATGGGTGAGATTAATAAACTTGCTGAAGAGATAAAAGCTCCGGTTATTGGTGCAGATGTAACAAAGTCGGAGGATTTGAAAAAATTGTTTGAAGATTCTATGACTCATTTTGGCAGCAGGATAGACTTTGTATTACATTCCGTAGGCATGAGCGTGAATATGAGGAAGGGACGTGCTTATACAGAACTGGATTATGGTTTCAATCAAAAAACACTTGACATATCAGCAATGTCATTTCACAGAGTTTTACAAACAGCTTATGAACTGGATGCGATTAACTATTGGGGTAGCGTAGTGGCGCTTTCTTATATTGCTGCGCAAAGAGTTTTTCCCGATTATAATGAAATGGCCGATGCCAAGGCATTACTTGAAAGTATTGCGAGGAGCTTTGGGTATTATTATGGCATTAAGAAAAAAGTCCGCATAAATACTGTTTCGCAATCTCCTACAAAAACAACAGCTGGCAGCGGGGTAAAAGGATTTGACGGATTTCAGGAATATGCTGAAAAAATGAGTCCGCTGGGAAATGCGAGTGCGGATGATTGTGCAGGTTATGTCGCTGTTTTATTCAGTGATCTGACAAGGATGGTCACAATGCAAAATCTTTTTCATGATGGGGGGTTTTCCTTTACCGGTGTTACTGAAGCCGTCGTGGCAGAATTGGAAAAAAATATGGAGAAGGCATAAGGCTTAAAGCTAAAAGCATAACGCTTTTATCAAGTTAAAAAGTCCTACAGAAAATTCTGAAGGACTTTTAATATCCGGAGTAATCAAAGTTAAAATCGTTGAGCGTTAGGTGTTTCGTGTTACGCTTTCTCAATACTCGTCTTCATTAAAAAAGAAATCTTCCTGCGAAGGGTAATCTGGCCAGATATCATCTATTCCTTCATAAATCTCTCCTTCGTCTTCCAGTTCCTGCAGATTTTCCACAACTTCGATGGGTGCGCCGGACCGGATGGCATAGTCAATAAGTTCGTCTTTAGTTGCCGGCCAGGGAGCGTCTTCAAGGTAACTGGCTAATTCTAGTGTCCAAAACATCGTATCCTTTATTTAGTTTCTGGTATTTTTTAATAAGGTCAGATTCTATGTTAGTTCCCGGACCAGAGGGAACAAACCCTGTCTTTAATTTTTCGCAAAAGTAATTTTTATAATGAAACAACCAAATACCATTTATAGGAGTAAACCGCTTAACTGCTTGGAACAAGCCGTTATATTTGTGAATGATCCCATCTGCGGCCAGTCAACCGATTCTTTCAGCAAGGAATATTCACAAATATTATGGAGCGCTGCACGTTTTACAGGGGGTAGATCTGGACATCCATGCAGGTGAGATAGTAAGCATGGTAGGCCCTTCCGGGTCTGGTAAAAGCACTTTATTGCATATTCTGGGCACTTTGGATGAACCGGCGGAGGGTGAAATTCGCCTCAAGAACCTGGAATTGCATAGTTTAAAGGGAAAAACTCTGGCAGCCTTCCGAAATCGCCATATTGGCTTTGTATTTCAGTTTCACCATTTATTACCTGAATTTACCGCTTTGGAGAATGTTTGCATACCCGGTTGGATAGGAGGGGCGGATAAGTCATCTATCGAAAACCGGGCAAAGGAGCTGCTTGAAATATTAGGTGTGGGACATCGTATGGAGAACAAGCCCGCTGCTATGTCGGGTGGAGAACAACAAAGGGTTGCCGTTTGCAGGGCTTTGATCAACAGCCCGGATATCATTTTTGCGGATGAGCCAACGGGTAACCTGGATTCTGCAAATGCAAAAGAGCTTCACCAGTTATTCTTCGAACTTAGGGGAAAATTGAATCAGACTTTTCTAATTGTTACACATAATGAAGCGCTTGCAGAAATGTCAGACAGGGTGGTTCGCATGCAGGATGGGAAAATAAAAGTGTGAGAGTGTGAGAGTGTGAGAGTGTGAGGAGGTAAGAATTCTTATTCTCACATTCTCACACTCTCACACTCTCACACTACTTTCTCGGGCTCCATTTTATTTCCGCAATTCCATTCAAAAAGCCAATATATCTTGCTAAAACAAACAGATAATCACTCAGCCTGTTCAGATATTTAATGATCAGCGGTTGGGCCAGGGATTCGAATTCATTGAGTTCGACGACAAAACGTTCGGCGCGGCGACAAACCGTGCGGCAAATATGCGCGGTTGAAACTGAGATATTCCCGCCGGGAAGAATAAAAGATTTCATCTCCGGCAGTTTTTCATTCATCGAATCAATTTCATTTTCCAGAAGTAGAATATCCGATTCCCGAAGATCCGGGATCTTCATGGTAATTTCCTTATCCGGGTCGCAGGCAAGGGAGGAACCAATTGTGAAAAGCCTGTCCTGAATTTCCCTTAGTATATCACGGCCATGCATATCCGCTAATTGATCGCCAAGTAAACCGATAAATGCATTTAGCTCGTCCACCGTGCCATAGGCTCCAATGCGAATATGACTTTTAGGAACCTTGGTCCCCCCGATCAGGCTGGTTTTACCTTTGTCTCCGGTTTTAGTATAGATTTTTAGAGACATTTTACTAGTTATGAGTTATGGTTTATGGGTTATGTTTTGCAGGTTCAGGATAAATTCATATCCCATAATTCATAACTCATAATCATTTAAGCAAGCACTGCGGAATACATCCCTTCTCTGCGTTTGTCTGTTTCAATAACGCCATCGCGCAAACGGACTACCCTATGCGCATAATTGGAAATATCTTCTTCATGGGTTACAAGAACAACAGTATTTCCGGCAGCTTGTATTTTGTTGAATATTTCCATGATTTCGATGGAAGTTTTGGTATCCAGATTTCCTGTTGGTTCATCTGCGAGTATGAGTGAGGGATTATTTACCAGTGCTCGGGCAATGGCGACACGCTGACACTGACCACCGGAAAGTTCATTGGGTTTATGATGACTCCTGTCTGTCAGACTTACTTTATCCAAAACCTCCATAGCCATTTCGTTTCTTGTCCTTTTTGTAATACCGGCATAAACGAGTGGGAGGGCAACATTTTCAGCAGCTGTAAGGCGGGGTAAAAGATTAAATTGTTGAAATACGAAACCAATTTCTTTATTCCTCACTTCAGCCAGATCGTCATCGGCCATTTCACTTACATCCTGTCCATTCAATATATATTTTCCTTCAGTGGGTGAATCCAGGCATCCCAGGATATTCATTAATGTACTTTTCCCGGAACCAGAGGGCCCCATGAGCGCAACATATTCGTTTTTGGAAATATCCAGACTAATGCCCTTTAATACCGGAACAGCCTGTTTACCCATGAAATAACTTTTCACGATCCGGTCCAGATGAATAATAGCTGTTGATGTCATGATCGAATTTCTTTTAGCCTTCCGCAGAGGTGGAGGGATTTTTAACTACCTGTGGTACTTTAAAATACTGTTCATCAGCCATTGGCGCATTTTTCAAAGCATCCTCCCGGCTAAGGGTTTGATCGGGAATATCTTCACGCAGCACATTCATCTCTTCTCCCATATATAAAAGCGGTTTTACATCTTGAAGATCGAGTTCATTAAGCTTTTCAACAAAGCCGATCATTTTCTGCAGATCTTTTTTAATTTCCTGCTTTCCGGCCGCGTCGAATTCCAGGCAGGCCAGTTTACACAAATTATCTACAAGTGCATCATTCACTTCCATGAAAAGGGATTAAGACAAAAATAATGGTTTCAGGGAGATTTTGAGTGCCTCTTCATTATCTTCGCCTTCCCCATGGAGAAAAATAAAGAAATTGTTTTAAGCGGTATCCGGCCCACCGGTTTTCTTCACCTTGGGAACTATTTCGGGGCATTGAAGAACTGGGCAAGGATGCAAAATGAATACGAATGCTTTTTTTTTATAGCTGACTGGCATAGCCTTACAACGCATGCCGATACCAGTGGATTAAAATCGATGACCAGGAGCCTGGTTTCAGAACTGATTGCAGGCGGACTGGATCCGGATAAATGCACCATATATGCGCAAAGCGATATACCGGAAATACCCGAACTCTATCTGTATCTGAATATGCTTGCCTATAAAGGTGAACTCGAAAAAACTGTTACTTTCAAAGATAAAGTGAGGCAGCAACCGGAAAATATAAATGCGGGTCTGCTTACCTATCCCGTTTTACAGGCAGCAGATATACTCATCCACCGTGCACATTATGTTCCTGTTGGAAAAGACCAGGAACAACATATCGAAATGACCAGGAATTTCGCAGAAAGATTTAATCACCGTTATGGAGAAATATTCCCTGTTCCTAAAGCATTCAGTTATAGCGAAGATCTTGTTAAAATTCTCAGTCTTGATGGGAGTGGTAAAATGAGTAAGAGTGAACAACAAATGAATACCATTTACCTGAACGATGATGATACCCTTATTACTAAAAAAATTATGAAAGCAAAAACAGACCAGGGGCCTGTTTCTGCCAATAGTAAAAAACCTGAATATATTCAGGGACTTTTTACACTGCTGGGACTTGTTAGCAGTCCCGAAATTTTAACAAAATTCGAATATGATTTTAACCACTGTCAGATCCGGTATGGCGACATGAAAAAACAACTGGCAGAAGATATGATCCGATTTATTAAACCCATCAGGGGAAAAGCGGCTGCCCTTCAAAATGACCCGGTTCAAATTGATAAAGTACTCGCGAAAGGAGCAGGGAAAGCAAGAATGAGCGCAATAGCTACCCTTTTGGAAGTGCGTAAAGCGCTCGGTTTTAGATATCTCTGATTACCATTCGATTCTTTTTATATTTCGCTCATAAGATTTTACATTTAGGAATGGCAAAAACGAAGAAACCCAAACATATCGCCGTAGCTGGTAACATCGGTGCCGGTAAAACTACCCTTACTGAATTATTGAGCAAACATTATAAATGGATTCCACAATTTGAAGACGTTGATCATAATCCTTATCTCAATGATTTTTATGAAGATATGCCCCGCTGGAGTTTCAATCTGCAGATCTTTTTTCTGAACGGAAGACTAAACCAGTTGCTGGAAATATATAGCGGCACTGAAACAGTTATTCAGGACCGGACGATTTATGAAGACGCGCATATTTTCGCTCCCAATCTTCATGATATGGGACTCATGAGCAAACGCGATTACAATAATTATTTCCAGTTTTTTCAGACACTTAAAAGAATGGTTCAGCCACCAGACCTGTTAATTTATCTCCAGGCTTCAGTACCTACACTCGTCGGACAAATTCAGAAACGGGGCCGTGAATATGAAGAAAATATCCGGCTCGATTATTTAAAAAGACTGAATGATCTTTATAATAAGTGGATCGACGGATATAAAGAGGGAAGCTTGCTGGTCGTTGATGTGGACAAGAATAAATTCCCTGAGAATGAAGAACATCTTGGAGAAATTATCACCCGGATTGATGCGCAGTTGTATGGGTTGTTTTAATTAAAAAGTAAAAAGAAAAAACGGATTCGGGACATATAAATAAAAAAAGCTCCTTTTTTGGAGGAGCTTTTTATAGCAAACAATGTTAGAGGTCGTTAGGTAGTTAACAATTGGGTGCCAAGATGACGAAAATATTTTTAAAATAACAAGTTTTTGTTAAGTTTTTTTAGAATTAACGAATCAGGTCGCTTTTTAGGCTTAAAACTGCTGGTTTAGCCAATCCGGCCTAATTAAAAAAATGAAATATTTACCATTAAACCCCCTGATTTTTAAACAGAACCGCCAGCGTTTCTCCAGAGAAATGCAGCCTGCTTCCATCGCGATTTTTGTCAGTAATGATGAATTTCCGACCAATGGAGACGCGTTATTTCCTTTTAAACAAAACAGCGATCTGTACTGGCTGACCGGTATAGTGCAGGAAGATACCATGCTGGTCTTATTTCCTGATCATCCGGATCCAAAATTCAGGGAAGTACTGATCCTTGTTCGCCCCAATGAACTAAAAGAAAAGTGGGACGGCAAAAGATTGCGGGCTGAAGAAGGGAAAAAAATATCCGGCATCGGCACAGTGGTATGGCTGGATACCAGTGAGGCTCTCCTCCAGGTCTGGATTCATCTGGCAAAGAATATTTATCTTGATTCAAATGAAAATGACAGGAAAAATAATCTCATTCAAACACGCGAGTACCGTTTTATTAAAGAAACCAGAAAAAGATATCCCCTTCATCAGTACCTGCGTGCTGCAAGCATTTTAAAAGAACTTCGTGCCGTTAAAACTGCTGAGGAAGTGGTTGTGATTCAGCAGGCCATTGATATTACCGCAAGAACTTTTTCACGCGTGATGAAATTCATGCGGCCCGGTATTTTTGAATTTGAAGTAGAAGCAGAGATCCTTCATTCATTTCTATCTCAAAGGGCCACCGGTCCGGGATATAGCAGTATCCTTGCTTCCGGTGAAAATGCATGCACATTGCATTATGTTTCCAACAACGAGGAATGTAAGGACGGAGATCTGATACTGATGGATTTTGGCGCAGAATACGGAGGTTATAATGCAGATCTTACTCGTACGATTCCTGTAAATGGAAAATTCACCAGGCGTCAGAAGCAGGTTTATAATGCATGTCTGCATTTGCATCAATATGCGAAGAGCCTCCTGAAACCAGGAATAACGATTAATGAATATCATATATTGGTGGGTAAAGAAGCCGATATTGTTCTTCAAAAAATCGGCCTGCTCACAAAGGCGGATATAAAAAATTCAACTCCTGAGCAGCCTGCCTACTGGAAATATTTGTATCATGGAATTTCCCATCACCTGGGTATTGACGTTCATGACCTCGGTCCCCGTGCAGAGCCACTTCGTGCTGGAATGGTATTGACCGTGGAACCCGGTATTTATATCCTGGAAGAAAAAATGGGGGTACGTATTGAAAATAATATTTGGCTCACCAAGAGCGGGCATAAAGACCTGATGAAAGATATTCCGATTACGGTGGATGAGATAGAAGCGTTTATGAAAAAAGCGTAAGGCGTAAGGCGTAAGGCGTAAGGGGTAAGGCGTAAGGCGTAAGGCGTAAGGCGTAAGGC
>DATHNR010000641.1:0-4019 GCA_035485835.1 Puia sp. | reverse complement strand
GCCTTACGCCTTACGCGTTCGACGTTAAGCGTTGCGCGTTCGACGTTAAGCGTTGCGCGTTACGCGTTCTTTCATCACTATCATAGCAGCAGACCTGATCCAAAGAGTCAGAGATATGATCCAAACGATACAAAGGATTGCTGAAAGATTGTAATTTTCATTTAAGTAAAGAACAGCACTTGTTGCACAGGTAGTAACAATTAAAAACAGGGATACGAAGGTAGAAATCGCTTTCATAATGCACGGTTTAGGTATGTAAAGAAATAAATTACGGATTGATCGGGGCTGATCAAGGCATTGGGTACACGTAATTCAAAGGAGTGGAGGGATCGTTAAAAATCAATAAAAGATAATTAAAAGATGCTCAGCAGGAGATTGGATACGATTCAACAGATAAGGATGATCGTTGATAAAACAAAGATCAAAAACAGATTTCATAAATGCAAGCACTCATAATAATATTTTAGATTTATCCCATTTTTGGAAGCCCGAATCTTAAAGATGATTTTCTTAAATGTTGCCTGCGCATTTCCTCATTTACAATTCACTATAAACCATAAACCAGAAAGTTTTAAACTTTATGCTTTAACCTTTAGGCTTATTATTGCCTTAATTTAGCATCCGGATGATAGACATATTTTTTTATATTATTATAGTACTTGCAATTGTCCGGGGATGGAGAAAGGGTTTAATATTGGGATTGTTTTCACTTGTTTGCGGATTAATCGGACTGGCAGCCGCTGTGAAATTATCTGCAGTAGTGGCAACGCATATGAAATCGGATCTTCACATGACAACACGTTGGTTGCCCGTAATTGCATTCATACTTGTTTTTATTTTGGTTATTATAATTATAAGCTGGTCGGGAAGAATACTTGAGAAACTTATCAAATGGATTTTGCTTGAATGGTTGAACAAACTTGGCGGCATTCTGTTATTCCTGATATTATATCTGTCTGTATACAGCATCATCCTTTTCTATGGAACCCAAACCCAGATTATCTCAAAACATACTGCGAATGAATCGCATTTTTATCATTTGATTGCTCCCTTTGGACCGTCAGTTATTCGTTTTATAACCGGGTTTATTCCTTTTGGTCAAGATATGTTCAAAGCACTGGAAGGTTTTTTTGACAAGATCGCTCGCGATATTCATTAAAATGCCGGATACCCGAATGACAATTACAGGATCTTATTGCTGATTCAGTAATGCCGTGGAATGCGCAACAGCTGTATAAATCAGTTGTCGTACATTTGTAATGAAAAGATTATTAAGGTTTTAAAAGCCGTGATTTTTGCGTTAAAACGTTTATTTTAGCGATTATTTTATTGATATATTTTAATAGTTCGATGCAGTACGAGATCAAACAGGTGGATAAATTCAGGTTCATTGAAGAAGGCGAGGGAGAACCCCTGGTTTTGCTGCACGGTTTATTCGGGGCTTTGAGTAATTTCATCGACCTTATTGAATATTTCAGGAAGCATTATAAAGTGGTTGTTCCCATGCTTCCGTTGTTTGAACTGGATATTCTGCATACTTCTGTGGGAGGTCTCGAGAAATTCGTATATAAATTCATTGAAAACCGCAATTACAGGAATGTTCACCTGCTGGGTAATTCACTCGGTGGGCATGTCGCATTACTTCATGTACTTAAACACCCGGAAAGGATTAAATCAATAATCCTGACCGGAAGTTCGGGGTTATTTGAAAGCGCCATGGGTGACAGCTACCCCAAACGCGGTGATTATGATTATATCAAAAAGAAAACAGAACTTACTTTTTATGATCCTGTTACGGCAACTAAAGAACTGGTTGATGAGGTTTATGAAATCGTTAACAGCAGAATCAAAGCCATTAAAATTATCGCATTGGCAAAAAGCGCCATAAGAAATAATTTGGGAGAAGAACTCAATCAAATACAACAACCCACGTTATTGATATGGGGAGCGAACGATAGTATTACTCCACCTTTTGTCGGAAGGGAGTTCCAGCGTTTGATACCACATAGTGAATTGCATTTTATTGACAAGTGCGGACATGCACCCATGATGGAGGTTCCTGCCGAATTCAATGTGATTTTACACCAGTTTCTGACCAAACTAAACGAACCTGCAGCAGTGGCATGAGACAGATAAGATCTTATCACTAAAACCCTTGCTGTGTTAAACCTTGAAATTTTATCAGACGGAATTCCGGCCTTACACCTGGAAGATAATGTTCTGCTTGCGAAAGAGATCATGACGGACCATCATGTGGCCCACCTTCCGGTCGTATCAGAGAAGAAATTGCTTGGTATTATAAGTGAAGAAAATCTTCTGGATGCCCCTTCAGAAGAAACTCCAATCAGCAGCCTTCAGGCTCAATTCAGTCATGCTTCAGTACAGGGCATCGGCCACATGCTGGATACCCTGCATGTTTTCAGTGAATTTCAACTCACCCTCATTCCAGTGCTGAGCCCCGAGTCAGAATATCTCGGTTCAATTACAGCATTGGATTTACTTCGTCAAACAGATAAGATTATCGGCGCCGGAGATCCGGGAGCTATCATCGTACTGGAAATGGACAGAGTCAATTTTACTTTCTCAGAAATCATAAAACTGGTTGAGACGAATGATGCCCAGGTTACTCAGCTGAATACATATTTTGACGCCATTCAATCTTCATTTTTTGTCACCCTCCGCATCAACAAAATGGAAGTTTCTGATATCATCGCTACTTTCCAACGCTATGAATATAAAATCAAATATTATTTTGGCGAGGAACAATATGAAAATGAATTGCGCGACAATTATAACCACCTGATGAATTACCTGAGTATTTGATTCATCCCTATGATATCCTGTTAAAGACCCCCGGACAAGCCTATGATCCGAAAATCGGATAAATATCTGTTGCTCTTTATTCTGATGATCGGCTCACTAAGCATTAAACTTAACGCCCAAAACTTTACGGTCATCCGTCCCGCACGTGCGGGATCATCGGTCATCGATAACGGGTCATCCGTTATCGATTCAATACCATTCTCTAAACCCGATACACTTCCCACAGGAGTCATTATTGTTCCGCCAACTCAGGGCCGACAGTATATTGTTGGAAATATATTTATCAATGGGAATAAGATTACAAAACCATTTATCATCACCAGAGAACTTCAATTTAAACCCGGTGATTCCTTAACACTGCAGCAGCTGACTTATTATTTCATGAGCGGCCGGGAACACCTGATCAATACCAGGCTATTCAATGATGTAACAATATCTCTGAAAGAATTCCGGGGATATTTTGTGGATGTGAATATTGATGTGAAAGAACGCTGGTACTTATTTCCACTGCCCTATGTGAGACCTGTTGACAGGAACTTCACAGCATGGGCCCAGCAGGGTTACAGCCTAAGCCGATTTGACTATGGATTGAAATATTCCCAATATAATTTTACCGGAAGAAATGATAATTTACGTGTCTGGCTGATCACCGGCTATTCAAAGGAAATTGAAATGGCCTATGACCGGCCAAATACCGGAAAGAATATGATTCACGGATTTGGAGGAGGCTTCCTGGTTTCCGGACTTCAGCAGCTGGATGCAATCACTACAAACAACCAGCAGGTTTTTGTAAACGCCGACACCCTCCAGAATGCCGGAAAATATTTGCAGACCCAGTTGACTTTTTCATTGCGCTATTATTACCGGCCTGCTATTCGTACCAAACATTTTTTCAGGATTAGTTTCAACCAACTGAAGATCGACAGTTCGTTGCTTATGATAAATCCGAATTATTTTTTGAACAATCGGCTTTCGGTTGTATATCCTGAGTTTTTTTATAGTATTAACTATAATAATATAGACTATGTTCCATATCCGACAAAGGGAATACTTTTTGAATCAAGTATTTTGCAAAGGGGAATTTCGGCTGAAATGAATATGACACAATTGATCGCCAGATCAACTGAAGCATTTTCATTCGCACCTAAAATGTATTTTGTAACTCAGAATTTCGGATTGATCCGCCTTCCATTTAA
>DATHNR010000640.1:0-11643 GCA_035485835.1 Puia sp. | reverse complement strand
CGTGAAGCCCCATCTTACTATCACCCATTTCTCCTTCCAGTTCGCCTTTGGGAACCAGGGCGGCAACGGAGTCAATCACGACTACATCCAGAGCGCCGGAAAGAATAAGGCGGTCGGCAATTTCAAGAGCCTGTTCTCCATAATCCGGCTGGGAGATCAAAAGATTATCTACGTCTACTCCCAGTTTCTTGGCATAATTACTGTCAAACGCATGTTCGGCATCAATGAAAGCGCACATGCCTCCCTTTTTCTGAGCTTCAGCAATCACATGGGTCGCAATGGTTGTTTTACCGGAAGATTCTGGTCCGTATATCTCTATCACACGGCCACGCGGCAAACCGCCGATACCCAGAGCTACATCGAGACCGATGGATCCGGTAGAGATGACTTCCATGGGCTCTGTACTCTTTTCATTCATCATCATCACACTGCCCTTACCAAAATCCTTGTCTATTTTATCAATAGTTAACTTAAGCGCTTTTAATTTTTCTGAATTTGACATGGGGTAATTTTTAGTCGTTCAAAGTAGTTGATTCCTCAAAGCTAGGATAAATATTTTATTCACACTAATTATTTTAGTAAATTAAAACTAATTAATTTGGTGTCCCGTTTTGATCCGTTCCCTGTTTTTATTACTGTCTCGTTAACCAGAAAGATTGGGTCCCGGCAGAGGTAGAGCCGGGATCCGCCCTTTCATATTGTAAAGTGACTGAAATTTTGGATTGAAGACAATACCCTAATGTGGTAAATTTGGAACATGAACCGGATAGACCGATTATTTGGGATCCTTACCTTACTTCAGTCCAAAAAATTTGTGACAGGTGAAAAGATCGCAGAGAAGTTCAATATCAGTGTAAGATCAGTTTACCGTGATATCAAGGCTTTAAATGAGCAGGGCATACCAGTCAGTTTTGAATCACACCGCGGTTATTTTATAGTCAATGGTTATTTTCTTCAGCCCGTTTCTTTTTCTACCGAAGAAGCGAATGCACTTTTATTAATGGAATCCATTGTATCTGCTTTTGCCGATAATTCCATCCAGCAGCATTATTCAACTGCGCTGACTAAAATAAAATCTGTTCTGCGATCATCCCAGAAGGATTCAGTTGAACGGCTATCGGAAAATATAAAGCTCCAGGTACCTCCTTGTTTTGTTCAGAATTTTAATTATTTAACAAGTATCCAGCAAGCCATAAGTTCTCAAAAGATTCTCGAGATAGGCTATACGAATAAACAGGAAGAAGTTTCAATTCGAAAAATGGAACCCATCGGTCTTGTTTTTTATGCACTCAGCTGGCACCTGATCGGTTGGTGCCATAATAAAAAGGATTATCGCGATTTCAGGGTCTCCCGAATTTTACGTCTGCAGTGCACGAATGAGCCCTTTACTATTCAGAAACATATACCTCTCGATGATTATATGAAACTGCTTCCTGTAAAATATTAATTTTTACCCTGCCATAGGGTTGTCAGTAGCCGGTGTTTATTTTGGGGCATAATAAAAAATAAACATGAACACCATTACAGAGTTTTTCGAAAAGCAACTAAAGGATGAAGCAGAGATCACACGTAAAATGCTAAAAATTATTCCGGAAGATAAGTACGACTGGAAACCACATCCCAAAAGTATGACCGTTCGCAGACTGGCTGCACATCTCGCAGAATTACCAGGTTGGGTTCCCATGGCAATCGTTACTGATGTACTTGATTTCTCAGCGAATGATTATAAACCAACTCCCATTAAAGATAATATTGAATTACTTAGAATTTTTGAAGAAAATCAGAAAAAGGCGGAAGAGGCATTAACTAAAACGACCGATGAATTTCTTCAGAATACTTGGACAATGAAAGACGGAGACCAGGTTTTTATGACCGCAACGAAAGAGTATGTCATCCGTATGGCTCTTTCGCAAACTATTCACCATCGTGCACAAATGGGCGTTTTTCTTCGTCTTCTGAATATTCCCATTCCTGGATCTTACGGGCCGAGTGCAGATGAAATGGGCCTATAAGCCTAACGCTGAACGCCTAACGCTAAACGCGTAACGCAAATTAAAAGTCGGTCAGTGGTCAACGATCATCAGTCAACGAACAAAATACAATGTTAAAAAAGTTTTGAAATTAAACTTCGGTTTCATAGTCAGGTCTATAATATGTGCTAAAGCACGTAAAAAAAAATCTATGAAATCGAAATTATTATTCTCCGCACTTTTTGTAGCATTTCTTGGTATCGCTAATATTTCCATGGCACAGGATGGCAATTTTGCAAAAAATCATCCACGCAGGTCAGAAGTGAATCATCGTTTAAATAATCAGGATCGTCGTATCAATCATGATGTAAGAAATGGCGATATGAGCAGACGCCAGGCTAATCATCTTCATCAGCGTGATCATCAGATCCGCAGAGAAGAAAGAAGGATGGCATCCAGACATGATGGTCATATAACTAAACATGAACAGAACAGACTTAACCGTCAGGAAAATCATGTAAGCCGTAGAATACACAGGGCATAGTTGGAATAAAGCAGGAAATCTCAATAGGGTTGTAATTCGAATCCTCCAGTAATGGAGGATTTTTTTATTTGGATGTATTGTCATCCTGCGCGGTTGATATCCAAATTAGGATTAACTTAAAATCAGGAACACTCATGCAGGAAAATCAGGAACCAACAAATATTCCTCTCAAACGGGTCATCGGATTGCCAACCGCTATATTACTGGTAGCAGGTTTGATGATTGGCTCAGGTGCCTTCAAAAAGATTGCTCCCATGGCGCAGTCTTTAATGAGTGAACCATATATTTTATTGGCGTGGATCGTTGCAGGTATCATTACGATATTCGGCGCTTTTACATATTCCGGACTTTCGACCATGACGAACGAGACGGGCGGCATTTATGAATATCTGCGTCTTATTTATGGTGATTTTATTGCTTATCTGCTGGGCTGGACTTATTTTATAATTGTTGGAACCGGTGCTATTGCTGCACTGGCTTTTATTTTTTCCCAATCGGCTGATGCACTGTTCCATTTCCCGGTCCTCTTACCTGCACTAAAGGATATTTCATTTGCGGATTTTATTTATCCGTTCAAAGGATTTTCTATCAAGCTGTTTGCGATGAGTATGATTATCCTGTTGACCTGGTTGAATATTCGCGGAATAAAATATGCGGGTAAACTGAACAATGTTGTAACCGGCGCTAAGATATTAGGTATTCTTTTATTAATCACAGCAGGCGTTTTTTATGCAGGTGAACCATAAGAAATGCTTCAGGATAAAGGAATATTTCAACCACTCAGAGGTGCAGCCCTTTTCAGTGGATTTTTCGGAGCTCTTCTCAGCGCACTCTGGGCATATGACGGATGGGCGAATATCACTTTTGTTACGGGCGAAATTAAAAATCCTGAACGAAATCTTCCGTATGCGATTATTGGTGGTGTTGGAATCGCCATGCTGTTATACGTTTTATTGAATTTTGTCTACATGAGAGTTTTGCCAATGGAACAACTGGCGTCTATTCCGGAAAATAAAATAGCGGCCGCTGTGGTTTCTGAAACATTATTCGGGCGCGCAGGGGCTTCATTGATTGTAGTACTTATATTAACCTGTACGTTTGGCGCACTTAACGGATGCATTATCACCTACCCCAGAATCAGTTTTCGGATGGCGCAGGAAAAAGTATTTTTTAAAAAAGCATCTCTTGTACATCCTGATTTTAAAACACCCTATGTAGCACTGATTTATTCTTGTGTTTGGAGTTGCGTGCTTGTAGTCACCGGCACATTTGACCAGATTACAAACCTGGTGGTTTTCTCTACTTATCTTTTTTTTGGATTAGCTGCAGCGGGACTGATCAAAATGAAAATGCAAAAGAAAATTACAAAAAAGGTAATTGGTTATCCCGTAGTTCCGATATTAATTATCATATTCTGTTTTGTCCTTGTAATTAATACACTGATCGTTCAGGCCCGTGCCACTTTATTTGGATTATTATTAATGCTCTCAGGAGTACCATTTTATTTTTGGTTCAAAAAGGGAAAACAAGTGTGAGAGTGTGAGGGTGTGAGAGTATGGGACGGTCAACCGTCAACCCTCAAACCGTCATCGATCATCGTCTCATTCCGAGCGTAAGCTGGTCACCGGATTCGCTATCGCAGCTTTGATTGCCTGGAAACTTACAGTAATCAAAGCAATGATGATGGCCGTCAGACCTGCCAATGCAAATACATACCAGTTGATTTGAATCCTGTAATCAAAACTCATCAACCATTTTTTCATAAAATACCACGCAATGGGAGAAGCAATAAAAATGGATATTACTACCAGGGTTATAAAATCTTTTGAAAGTAACGCCGTGATATTTGAAACAGAAGCTCCCAATATTTTCCTTACACCAACTTCTTTAACCCTGCTTTCGGCCATATAAGTAGCAAGTCCAAAAAGTCCCAGGCAGGAAATAAATATCGTAAGGCCGGCGAATAAACCAGCTAATTTTCCTATCAGCTGCTGATCACTGAATTTTTTTGCATACTCTTCATCTATAAAATGATACTCGAAAGGATATGCAGGGTTATATTTTTTAAGAATTTTTTCTGTTGAAGCTAAATTCTGCGCTATGGTATAGTTATTATTAAACTTTATATTCATAACATTACTTCCATATTTCGGTCCCTTAAATATAATCGGCCTTGTTTGATCATAGGGAGATTGCAAAATAAAATCTTTAATTACTCCAACAATATGCCAGTTTATCGGATCATCAAAAACCAACTGACCGATCGGGTTTTTAAAGTTCATTAGTTTGGCCGCTGATTCATTAATAATACATGCGGTGGAATCAGTTGGATATGCGTTTATGTCTATGTCACGACCAGCCACCAATTTAAGGCCAGCTGTTTTTACTATTCCACCATCTGTTGTTGAGCGGTCAAAAGTCGGTCTTGTATTGGGATCCTTCCCCTGCCAGTTTAAACTCATTCCGGAACTCCAGCTCTGCGTGAGAGGGGCCATTGTCTGGCTCACGGCAATGGCAGTTCCTGAATTGATCAACTCATTCTTAATAAGCTGGTAGTTTTTCGGAATATCACCTTCAATAAATATATATGCAAGATTATTCTTATCATATCCTGCGCTTCTTTCCTGCGCATATTTTATTTGCTGAACGATGATAATGGTGGAAATAATTAGTGAGATCGCAAACGTAAATTGTGATACAACAAGTATTTTCCTCGGGGTCACCAATGCATTTACTTTTTTGAAAGTTCCTTTTAATACAGCAACAGGTCTGAAGTTTGATAAGAAGAACGCCGGATAACTGCCTGCGAGTGTACCGGTAAATAAAACAAATCCAATACTGATCAGCCAGAAATAAAAATTTGTGTAATCAATGAATAATTGTTTTTGTGTAAGCAGATTAAATGATGGCAGACTTAATTGAACAATGATGAGGGCCAGAATACCTGCAATGGCTGAAATAATTATTGATTCGATAAGAAACTGTGCAATCAGTGCTTTTTTTAATGCACCCGCCACCTTACGTATACCTACTTCCTTTGCGCGTTTTTCACTTCTTGCCGTGGATAGATTCATGAAGTTTATACAGGCAATTATTAATACAAACAGAGCAATGAGGGTAAACAATCTTACTGTTTCTATACGCCCGCCGCTGGGTTTCCCATCTACGAAATTTGAATATAGTCTTAATTGGCTCACAGGATATAAAAACGGTACATCCTTGGCACGGCCACCAGAATATTTGAGAACGATATTTTTCATTTTTGAATTGACATCCGCCAATGTGGTATTTGGTTTGAGCAATGCAAAAGTCCTGATGGAAACATCGGTCCAGTCTTCATCAATATACTTTTTTGATTCCATAAAAGCCGATGATTCAAGAAATTCAAAATTAAATTGTGAATTATTAGGCAGATCCTTTAAAATCCCGGTAATCTTGAAATTTTCGCTATTATCGAATTTTACCAGTTTTCCAAGCGGATCGCTCTCGCCGAATAATTTTTTTGCCATTTTTTCTGTAATGACCAGTGAGTAAGGATCATTCAATGCTGTTTTTACATCACCTTTCAATAGCGGGAAACTAAACATGGTTAGAAAAGAAGGGTCCACCCAGATACCCATTGCTTTTACCTGTTTATCACCATATCCGAAAAGTATGGACATGTCCCAACTGACTCGTGCTGTATTTTCAATTTCCGGGTAATCATTTTTCAAAGCAGGTCCAATTAACTGCTGCGTGCTTAGTCCGGTTTGCAAAGCTCCATCGTGGAAGTTATTCTCCCATATTTCATATAAGCGGCTATTCTTCTCGTGAAATTTGTCATAACTGATTTCATTCTGAACCCATAGCAATATGAGTATGGCGCTGGCCATACCTATAGCGAGGCCGCCGATGTTGATAAGAGAAAAGCCTTTATTCCGAAAAAGATTTCTGAAGGCGATTTTGATATAGTTCTTTAGCATATATTTTATTTATTAATAGTTCCAGATTTATTTCGTGTATCGTAGATCGAGAATCGTTTATCGATCTACGATACGCGATACATAAACAACTATACTTATTCGCTTCTTAAACTATCAACCGGATTAACCACCGCTGCCCTGATAGCGCGGAAACTAACTGTAATAACCGTTATCGCGATAGCCAGCACTGCCGTGAGCAGAAATATCCAACTGCTGATATTCGTTTTATAAGCAAAATCCTGTAACCATTTATTCATCATATACCAGGCTACAGGTGTTGCAACGATAAAAGCAATAAACACAAGCTTGATAAAATCTATTGACAGAAGGGAAACGATATTGACAATGCTGGCGCCCAATACTTTCCGGATACCAATTTCTTTCGTTCTTTGTTCTGCAGTAAAGGTGGCTAGTCCCAACAGACCAAGACAGGCGACGAAAATGGTTACGCCTGCAAAAATACTCAGTATGAGACCGATCTTTTGTTCTGACTCATAAGAATTATTAAACCTGTCATCCAGGAAAGTATACGAAAAAGGAACTTCTCCTTTAAGGTCATTCCAGTTTTTTTTCATCGTATTTAATAAACCTGCTACGTCCTTTGTATTTGTTTTAACTATTATATTTTCATTGTTATCATTTAGAACCATAACCAGGGGAGAAATAGGTTCGTGGAAAGATTTAAAATGAAAATTTCTAACTACCCCGATAACGTGGTAAGAAAGTTTTGTTCCATCGTTATCCTGACTTGTTAAATTATGACCCAGTGCGTTTTTACCCCAGCCAAATGCTTTTGCCGTTTCTTCATTAATAATTATTCCTAATGAATCCGTGCCAAACGATTTTGAAAAGTTCCGTCCATCTGCCATTTCCATTCCCAGTGTTTGGATATAATTATAGTCAACATTATATTTCAAAGTTTTCACAAGCTGATCGCTATTATTATCGGCATAAATCAAAAAGTTGTTATTATAAGTTTTTCCTGCCGGCAGATATCCGGAAGAAGAAATACTCACCACCCGCGGATCCAGCAAAAGTTTTTGCTTAAAGGCCTCCTGATTTTTACCCAACCAATATGCCTCCTGCACGATCACTACCTGGTCTTTGTTATATCCCAGTTTTTCGTTTTGAATAAAACTGAGCTGTTTGTGAACGATAATCGTTCCTATGATCAGTACAATGGAAATAAAAAACTGGAATACTACCAGCCCGCTGCGAAGGCTTACAGTTTTACCCATGGATGCTATCTTTCCTTTCAGAACTGTAACCGGCTTAAAGGATGAAAGAAAAAAAGCGGGATAGCTCCCTGCCAGGAGACCGGTTACAATGGCAAAAAGTAAAAGGCCTGGCAATAACCATGGATTACTCAACAGATTGAATGAAAGATTTTTCCCGGACAGTTTATTTAAAATTGGTAATGTCCAGAAAACAAGAATTAAGGAAAGCAGGAATGCAAAGGATGTCAGTAATAATGATTCCAACAAAAACTGACGCACGAGTTGACCATTTAAAGATCCGAGCACTTTTCTGATACCGACTTCCCTGGCTCTTTTGGATGCGCCTGCCGTGGAAAGATTCATGAAATTGATGCAGGCGATCAGCAACATGAAAACAGCAACAACACTGAATATATAAACATATCGGATATCACTTACGGGGCCCAGTTCCAGGTTGAGATCCGAATGAAGATGAATATCCATCAGAGGCTGTAAGTAAAGGCCCAGTTCATTGCCTTTCTGCCGGAACTGTGTATACGTCATTCCCATGGCCTTCTGTAACTGGCTGCCCATATATTTTTCAACGTCAGCCGGAAGTTTGGCTTCCAGCTTTTTATAATCATATCCTTTGGGAAGAACGAGATAAGTATAGTATTCAGAAGTCATCCAGGAAAATTCTCTTGACTGTGGAAAGCTGGCCATGGAAGCAAATAAATCAAATTGAAAATGTGAGTTAACAGGCATATCACGCATGACGCCTGTAATTTTAAAATTGGTATTCAAATCTTTAAATATGAGCACTTTTCCGATGGGGTCTTCATTACCAAAATATTTTTTTGCAACCGATTCAGATATTACAATAGTATTGGGCTCAAGCAATGCGGTTTTCGGATTGCCTTTCAGGAAGGGGAGCGTAAATACTTCAAAGAAATTAGAATCGGCATATGCAAATGCATTTTCTTTAAAAGTTTTATCACCATAAGTTATACGTGGACTCCCATAATTTCTTAGCCTGGTAGCTTCCAGTACTTCAGGATATTCCGATTTAAATGTTTGTGCCACCGGTGGCATCACCATCGCTTCTTTCATTTTTTCTCCCTGTATGGAACCACGGAATACAACACGTACGATCTGATCTGCCTTTTTATTAAATCTATCGTAACTCATTTCATTCTGCACATAAAGCATAATTAACAGGCAGGTTGTCATTCCAAGCGTTAACCCGAATATATTGATCGCAGTAAAGAATTTATTTCTCAATAAACTCCTGATACCGATTTTGAAATAATTCTTAAACATATTTTTCGAATATTAAATATTATAGAATTTTTACGTTTATCGTGGATCGTATATCGATAAACGTTTCTCGATCTACGATAATCGAATCGTTATATTTCACTCACTTCTCAGGCTCTTCACCGGATTAGCGATCGCTGCTTTAAAAACCTGTAAGCTAACTGTCACCAGCGCAACCAAAATTACAAGAGATCCGGCCACACCGAAAAGCCACCAATGGATTGGAATATGATAGGCAAAATCCTGTAGCCATTGGTTCATAAAAATCCATGAGAACGGGCTTGCCAGTAAAATTGCAATGATCACAAGCTTCACATATTCAACAGAAAGCAATGCCATCATCTGACGAACACCCGCTCCTAAAACTTTCCTGATTCCTATTTCCTTCTGACGTTGTTTTGCTGAATAGGAAGAAAGGCCAATTAAACCAAGACAAGCAAGAGCTATGGCCATTCCTGCAAATACATTCAGTACTTTTCCAAGCCTTAATTCTGATTGGTACAGCGAGTTAAAATCATCATCCAAAAAATGATATTCGAATGGTCTACCTGGTATCAGTGTTTTCCATTTTGACTCCAGGTAAGCTATCGTCTGTGGAATATTTCCGCCTTTCAATTTCAACAACAAATTATTCGCCCAGTCCTCAGGAAATAATACCAGTGGCTTTATAGCCTGATGCATGGATTCAAAATTGAAATCCTTCACCACGCCTTTCACATAACCTGGTCTGCTTTCATCCAAAAACATTTTTTTACCTATAGCCTGTTCGGGTGACCAGCCGAGGACCCTTGCAGCCGATTCATTCAATATAAAATGATATAACGGACTGCCTCCGACAGGATGTAATGCATCTTTTATATCCTGATCAGAAAAATCATCTCCGGCAATTAAATGTAAACCGGCTGTTTGTATGAACTCGTTATCAACAGGATCCGCCGTTACAGCAATCTGTTGATTTTCCGGCATCAGGGATGAACGCATATTATAACCGCTCTGAATATCCACAGGCGTTCTCGCACAAACAGAAATGCCGGCTATATTTCCGCCTGATCTGAATTCCTGTTTGATTACCTGCATCTTTCCAAGCATTTCACGATCAAATGGTAATACCAGTACCTGATCACGATTATACCCGAGATTTTTATTTTGAATAAAACTCAATTGCTTTTGCATGATAAGCGTAGACGCAATAAGTAAAACCGAAATGAAGAATTGAAAAACGATCAGGGATTTTCGGATCCATTGACCAGATCCGGTATTTTTAAATGAACCTTTCAACACCTTTACCGGGATAATTTTGGACAGTAATATAGAAGGATAGCTTCCCGCTAAAAGGCTTACAAGAAAAGTTAATACAAGAGCTCCAATTATAATATCGTATGAAAATAATGCACGCGTCGGAAGTTCCTTTGCTGTAAGTCCGTTGAAAAAAGGAAGAAGAAAAAACGCTGCAACAAAACTTAAAATAACCGCAATCAGGCAAAGCATAGTGGATTCTCCGATAAATTGCCAGAATAATTGACCTTTCCCGGCACCAATTACTTTTCGGACTCCTACTTCTTTAGCCCGCTCAACTGAACGGGCAATATTGAGATTGATATAAGTAAAGCAGGCGATGATCAATAACAAGAGCGCCACGCCTTCCAGTATATATATGTATTTGATATTATTATTTGGTTCAAAGCCGCCATATTCTGAATATAAATGAATCCGCAAGAAAGGCTCCAGACTAAACTGGATACTGGCCCCCTGGCCGGCCATTTCTTTATTCATGAATGCATTGATCTTTTGTTCCAGTGCATTTGCAGTTGCGGGATTTTTGAGCAATAAATAGGTAGTGTAATTGGCATCCCAGTAAGTTTTTTCCTCACCCATATCAAGCGAAGTAAAAGAAGCAAGAAAGTCAAATTTGATCTGGGAGTTTTCGGGATAGTCCTGTGTTATACCGGTTATCAGGAACGGTACACTGTCTGTGCCAACCTGCACCAATTTGCCAATAGGATCCTCATTTCCAAAATAACGGCGGGCTGTAGATTTCGTTACGACCAGTTGATGGGGTGCATGGAGAACGGTTTGCGGATTACCCTCAAGAAGTGCAAGGGAAAACAATTTAAAAATTCCCGAATCAACATACATGAATTTCTTTTCGTTAAGGAGTTTATCCTTATATCGAATCACCCTCGGATATTGAACCATGCGGACTGCATTCTCCACCTCCGGAAATTTCTTTTTAAAAGTGGGAGCAACTTTCATGCTCGTGAAATTTCCTTTTTTTGAAGCAGTGCTGCCATTAAATGAATATTCCATGATAACCCTGAAAATCCGGTCGCCGTTTTTTTCAAAGCGATCATAACTAAGTTCATTTTTAATATAGATACCAATGAGCAGACAACAGCATAATCCTATAACCAACCCCAGGATATTAATAAAGGAGGAGGACTTGTTTTTAGAGAGATTTCTAATGGCTATGAGTAAGTAATTTTTTAGCATAAATACATAAATAATAAGGGTAACCAACCGAATGCCGTTTTCTATTTCATTATCAATCAGCTCATTGTATTATACTTTAATATCATACTGTACGATTTTGTTACATAGAATGTCCATTAATGAAAAATTCACCTGAATGTCCAATTGCTGCAGTCTGAGTTGTT
>DATHNR010000639.1:0-12862 GCA_035485835.1 Puia sp. | reverse complement strand
GCCTGAATAAGATTGGTTGGAAGGAATTCACTCCGATAAGCTTCAAAATAACATAGGGAAGTCATCAGTCCGGATACAGGATAACCGGTTTGTGTAGCGTGCATTATTACTGAAATCAGATTATGTTTTTTGGCCTGTAATAAAACTGCTACGTCCTGATTTAATAAGAGATTTGGAAGATTTGGATTTTCTGTAAATGCCTTATAAAATATTTCCAGCATTGCCGAACGAATAATGCAGCCGCCACGCCAGATACGTACGACTTCAGGAAGAGGGATATCCATTTTAAGTTCGGAGGAGGCTTTATATAACAGAGCCATTCCCTGGGCATAACAAATGATCATTGAAAAATAAAGAGCATCGGAAAGCTGGCTGATAAAAACTTCATCAGGAACAGCTATCTCCTGTGCGCCAGATTTATACAGAGCTGAAGCCTGTTTGCGTTCTTCTTTGGCAGCCGAAAGATCGCGCATTGATACGGCGATGTCTATCACCGGAACGGGAATGCCGAGATCCATGGAATCCTGAGATGTCCATTTTCCTGTTCCTTTGGCGCCTGCTTTATCCAGGATCATATCCACCAGTCGATTGGAAGTTTTATCATCTGGCTGAAGAAAAATATCACGTGTAATTTCAACGAGAAAGGATTGTAAATCGCCTTCATTCCAGTTTTTATAAACCTTATGCAATTCATCATTGGTTAGTTTTTTTCCAACATGCAGAAGCTGATAGGTTTCACTGATCAGCTGCATAATGGCATACTCAATACCGTTATGAACCATTTTTACATAATGACCTGCGGCGCCACTACCCAGATAAGCTACGCAGGCACTTCCATTTACTTTAGCTGAAACAGCTTCCAGAATGGATTTTACTTTTTCATATGCATTGGTGTCCCCTCCAGGCATGATACTGGGACCAAAACGGGCTCCATGTTCACCTCCGGAAATGCCAATCCCCATAAAATGAAATCCTTTATCACGCACGAAGTTTACCCGGCGAAGTGTATCTGTATAATGGGAATTTCCTCCATCAATTATAATATCTCCGGGAGAAACGAGGGGGAGAAGAGAATTTATCACATCATCTACGGGTTTTCCAGCCGGCACAAGCATCATGATTTTACGAGGTTGTTGCAATTGCTGGATCATTTCAGCAAGCGTGTTCGCCCCCTTTACTGTGGTCCCCCCGGTCGCTGAAGCCTCCAGCAACCTGGCTTTCCCAGGATCCATATCAAATCCAATAGCTTTAAAGCCGTGATCAGCCATATTGAGCAGAAGATTCCTGCCCATTGTGCCCAGCCCGATCATACCGAAATCAAACAGATTGTTTTCCATGTAGTAAAAATGAGCGTAAAATTAGGCATTTTGAAATATAGTGGCAGATTCCCCTTGCTAAAACACTTGGTTATCCGGGAAAATCATTTTACTTTTAACCATTCTCATTTAACCGGTCCAAACCTATCAAGAGCTCCGGAATTCCCTATTATCCTTCATAAAATCTCAATTCATTCCTGCGTACAAATGATCGATTGATGCCATTAATGATTGCTTTTCCATATAAATGTGGCAACGGCATAATTTAAAGGCAATAGTATTTGAATATGAAGAAGATGGCCCTGAAACTTTATTTGATCGCCTGGTTATTGTGTGTTGTGATTGCCAGCAAGGCTCAGACCGATGTACTCACACAGCATAACGATTTAAATCGCACCGGATGGAATCCGAATGAATCCATTCTGAATACTTCCAATGTAACGCCTACCAATTTTGGTATCCTGTACAAGCATTCAGTAGATGATCAGATTTTTGCACAACCACTTATTGCCACGGGGATAACAGTCACAGATCCTCTTACCCATACCCAGGTATCCAGAAACCTGCTGATCGTAGTAACAGTAAAAAATACGATGTACGCCTTCGATGCAGACGATGGAACCCTGGACCCGTACTGGCAGATTAATTTTACTCCTGCAGGCGAAATAGCTCCGAATGCAGGTGACATACATGCGCATCTTTGCAATTTTACTTACACTGACTTTAAAGCTTCCGGAAACAATCTAGGCCAGATAGGATCCTTCGGAACTGTGGGCACACCAGTAATAGATAAGTCAACCAATACCATTTATTTTGTCAGTCGTTACAGAGATCAGACAGTGGACAATACGCCTAAAAATAATACAGACCATGTAAACGATCCTGACTGGTCTTCTGCCGGATTTTTTCAACAGGTGCATGCCCTGGATCTCAGCACCGGTGCCGATAAATTCGGAAGCCCGGTATTAATAGATCCAACTACAACTTTTGTTAACGGAACAGGTCCGGGCAACGTGGGCAACATTATATATTTTGACCCCCGCAGGGAAAATCAGCGGGGTGGTCTCGTACTTTCGAATGGTATTGTATATATACCCTACTCCGGTCATTGTGATATGGATAACTACCACGGCTGGATATTGGGATATAAGGCAAGTGATCTAACCCAGCAGCTTATCAGATATGTAACAACTCCCAATGACGAACGTGGAGGCATATGGATGAGTGGTGCAGCACCGGCAGTTGATGCAAGTGGCAATATTTATTTTGCAGCTGGTAACGGAAATAATGCCAGCCTTCCCGGCGATCCGCAAAACGAAGCTCTTAGTGTGGTGAAGACAACACCTGATTTAGTCAATCACACACTTACAAATATTTCCTGGTATAAACCGGTTCCTTCCACTTACAATGCGTGGAATACAAGTGACCTGGATTTTGGAACCGGGGTAGTATTGATTCCGGGAACTAATATGCTGGTGACAGCTCATAAAAGCGGAGTAATCATGCTGCTCTCACAAAATATTCCTGCGCCGGGTGGAGAATATAATGAGTCGTCTCCAAATTTCCTGGGCACATATAATCTGGGAGCAGTAAGTGGTGCACAGAGTCATTCGTCCCTTACTTATTTCGGGGGCGCTACAACACAATATATTTATCAGTTTTCAGAAAATACTCATGTGATGGCGTATCCGGTGAACACGGTTTCACAAACCCTGGGTACGCCCATACAAAATACTTCTGTTCCTGTGAACACAATTATGGAAGGCGGATATTCTTCCGTGAGTTCGAACGGAACGGATCCAGCCACGGGTATTCTCTGGGTAACACAATTAACAGGAACAGGCGGTGGAACCATTCATGCATTAAAAGCGGATGATATAACCCAGGAGTTATGGAATTCTGATGGTAACCCAAATGATGTGTTGGGAAATTATGCAAAAATGTCTCCTCCTACCATTGCAAATGGTAAGGTTTATGTACCTACTTTTTCGAATACACTTAATGTATATGGTTTACTGGCTAGCAACAGCCGCTGTATTAACAATGTGGCATTAAATAAAACTGCCCACGCTTCTCCAAATACGGATGTTTTCGACGGATTCGTTGGTAGTAATGCTTTTGACGGAAATACAGCTACACGCTGGGCTATCCAGGGAGGTACAGGAACTTATCTGTATGTTGACCTGGATTCCCTTTTTGATATCTGTAAGATTTCAATACAATGGAATAATACCGGAGACAACGCCCAGGGATTTACGATTGACATTACAGATGATACACTGGCAGGATGGACTACAATCAATACAGTTACCGGAAGTGTTTTTGCAAATGGTAATCCGACGATTAATACTTTCAACGAACATATTACTGCCAGGTATGTACGAATGAGTGTAACGACACCTGGAACTTTTGGTGTATCTATTTCCGAATTTCAGGTATTCGGATCTCCTGCCAATAATTGTATTTCTCCTGCGCTTACTAATATGACTGTAACGAATATTACAGAAAACTCGGCAACACTTGGATGGACGCCGGTTTCAGGAGTAACCAATTATATAGTAAAGTATAAACCGAATACCATTTCCAGCTATGTTACAAGAAACGTACAGGATCTTTCGGGTTCGGGTAATCCGCTAAGCGTAAATATTATCGGACTATCCTGCGGTTTTGGTTACGAGTATGATATACAATCAGATTGTGGTAATGGTATACTAAGTACACCGAATGTAAAATTATTTACTACTTCAACCTGCAGTTCGCCCTGCTTAAATCTGACAAGATGGTATAACGCGGATCTGGGAGATGTACAGGTAGCGGGAACGTCCTGCTATTCTGAACCCGTTCCTGGCCAGGGAACTTTTACTATGACAGGTGCTGGTAATGGCCTTTCAGGAAACGGTGATCAGTTTCAATTTAATTATACCAATTTATATGTGGATGAAGAATATATCGCGAGCATAGCGAGTCAGGATGCTTTACCGGCTACCAATCAGGCAGGTATAATGATTCGCGACAGCTTAACGGATATCTCACGGTTTGTTTTCGTAGGTAAAACAGGAAATAATCAACTTGCTTTAATATACCGGTCTGCTCCCGGAGGACTGGCAGTAAGTTTTTTTGCGCCGAATACAACCAATGCAAATTTTTTCAGAATAGTTAAAACAGGTACTATTTATTCTACTTTTTTCGGTAACGGTGTTGCAGGACCCTGGACACAAATAGGCAGTTCCGTCGATTTGGGATTTGGCATTTTACCGGTTTATCTGGGCATGGGAGTATCAAGTACAAACCCTACAGCCACCTCTTCAGCCGTATTTACAAATGTTACAGAGAATTCTTCGACACTGCCGATTCAGTTATTAAATTTTACTGCAACCAATGAACGAAATTTGTATGTAGCGCTGGCCTGGCAAACAGGAATGGAAGAAAATAATGATCATTTTGAAGTACAACGAAGTGCTGATGCTTCTAATTTCGAAACAATTCTGAGTGTGAAGGCGGTGGGTAATAGTAGTATCACAGAATCCTATTCGGCTACCGATAACAAACCGGTAAGAGGAATTAATTTTTACCGTTTGAAACAGGTTGATTCAGATGGCCGCTTCACTTATTCGCAGGTGGTAACTGTAAAATTCGGAACAGGTATTGCACCTCTTATCTATCCGAATCCCGTGAGCTCTGTTTTTACAGCTGTACCCGGCTCTGAACTGATCAGAGAAATTGTGATTTACAGTGCAGAAGGCAGGGCTGTTCAGTTTGCCATTGGTAATTCTACAGAAGAAGAGATGAAAGTGAATATTTCCCTTCTGCCAAAAGGAGTATACTTTCTTAAAGTCAAAACAGATTCCCAGATATACCAGTATAAAATAGTCAGAGAATAAGGGCTACTTATGTGGTGGAAATAAGGGAACAGGATTTCCCTGGTGGCAGGTTTTGCACCATACCCTTCCCCTTGTGTTCATCAGGCCAGTAAGTTTAATATTGAAATACTTTTTATTCAGTTTCATCGTCATTCTGAGCATGTCCCGCGCTATGCGTTTATTTCGTAATTCATCAGTTGCATAGTCAAACGTATATTCAGTTCCGTTTTTTTTCCCCGGATGACAGAACAGACAATTTGTGCCAAGGTTAACACTGAATGTTTCCATTACATAATCCATGTCGTCATCACTGATATTTTTTGAAAGAACATGCAGGTTTTTATAAATGGGTTTTTCTTCCTGGGGAGGTTTTCCTGCCAATATGCCGAACAAAACAAATCCGGTAAGTCCTAAAAGGACTATGATTTTTTTATTGGGAAGAAACATGTTTGTTTGAAATTAATCTGGCTTAACCAGCAGGATGTTCTTTGCCGTGATGACAGGTCATGCATTCGACTGTAGGAACAAACTGACCCTGTTCATTTTTATTATAGCTGAAAAATTTACTGTTGATTTTTTTAGTCATCTTCATCATTTTTCTCGCGATATTCTTTTCCGGCTTATCATCACTGGCAAAATCCGGGTGATGGTTGGATGTATCCTTGGAAGGAGCATGGCAAAAAGTGCAATGGACGCCCAAAGCTTCTTTAAAATTATCCATGACCTTATCCAATTCTTCGGGACTGATATCTTTAGGCAGAACTTTTAAATTTTTGAATTTGTGATCTTCGGCTGGCTTGGTTGCAGCAATACCAAATATGATAAAAATACCAACCAATAATAAAACGATTGATTTCTTCTTAAAGATCATATACCTGATTTTGATACCAAGCTAATAAAAATCCCCGAAACAGCTGCCATTTTCATCTATTTTCGATGCTCCATAATGAAAAAACAACCAGCCATAGGATTTATTTTTATCACGTTACTTATTGATGTCATCGGATGGGGTCTTATTATTCCCGTGATGCCACAACTTATCGCCGGCTTGAAACATATTCCGGTTAATGAGGCAAGCAGGGATGGTGGATGGTTATTATTTGTATATGCATTGATGCAATTTGTTTGTGCACCCATCCTGGGAAATCTGAGTGATAAGTACGGAAGGAGACCCGTGCTCCTTTTTTCTTTGTTTGGATTTGGTATAGATTATATTTTTATGGGATTCGCACCAACTTTTGGATGGTTGTTTCTTGGCCGGACGATCTCAGGAATTACTGGTGCCAGTTTTACTACAGCTTCCGCTTACATAGCTGATATCAGTAATGCAGAAACCCGTACAAAAAATTTTGGTTTGGTAGGTGCAGCATTTGGTCTTGGGTTTATTATCGGTCCGGCCATTGGTGGTTTACTTTCAGGCTTGGGTATACGCGCTCCTTTTTATGCGGCGGCTATTCTGACATTACTCAACTGGCTTTATGGATATTTCATTTTACCCGAGTCATTATCCATAGAAAATCGTCGAAAATTTGAATGGAATAGAGCCAATCCGCTGGGATCGTTGCAGAATCTGAAAAAATATCCATTGGTTGCAGGACTGATAATGGCATTGTTCCTCGACTATCTGGCTTCACACGCTGTGCAAAGCAACTGGAGTTATTTTACTGCGTACAGATTTCAATGGACTCCCAGAACAATTGGTATTTCCCTTGCTGTAGTTGGGGTACTGGTTTCTTTTGTGCAGGCAGTGCTGATACGGGTGATCACTCCTAAAATAGGTAATGACAGGAGTATTTATATCGGTTTGCTTTTATGTGCAATAGGTATGTTTTTATTTGCGATGGCCAGTCAGAGCTGGATGATGTTTGTTTTTCTGGTTCCATACTGTCTTGGAGGTATAGCCGCGCCGGCTCTTCAGGCAACTATTTCAGGTAATGTTCCGCCCAATTCGCAGGGAGAATTACAGGGCTCGCTTACCAGTTTACTGAGTTTAACATCCATTATTGGTCCCCTGGTTATGACCAATCTCTTTGCTTATTTCACTTCGATTCAGTCACCAGTTTTAATTCCCGGTGCGCCCTTTATTTTAGGAGGGATTCTGATGCTTTCAAGCAGCATTGTGGCATATAAATCTTTAAAGCAAAGTTGATATTTGATTATTATGATGTATATTTGCAAAGTCTTAAGTTGATCAGCATTTAGTAAGTGAACAAACATTCTGCTACGCAATCTTCAGTACGGTTAGTTAGTCGCCTTTACACCTGCTTTCAGTCAGCTTGTATTTTTATCATTTAATTTTTTATTTAAGTATGAACATTTATGTTTCAAATTTAAGCTTCAACGTAACAGACGAAGACTTAAACGAGTATTTTGCAGAGTACGGTGAAGTTTCATCTGCTAAAGTAATTCTTGACAAATTCACTCAAAAATCACGTGGATTTGCATTTGTTGAAATGGCAGACGATGAAGCTGCTAAGAAAGCAATCTCCGAATTGGATGGCGCTTCAGTTGATGGCAGGACCATTAACGTATCAGTAGCTAAACCCCGTGAAGAACGTACCGGCGGAGCTGGTGGCGGAAACAGAAGCGGCGGTGGTGGTAATTTCCAGAAAAGAAATAACTACAGTAACAGCAGATATTAATCGCTTTTAATTGAAATAGTCCCGGCTCAGCCGGGACTATTCTTTTTAACAGGACTTTAATAAACCTGCTACTTCCAATTACCTTTATGCCATCTATAACCTTTGCTTCCGTTTTCCCAGTATCCGGGATTCCAGGAACGACCCGCTTTGGCATGCTGCCATGACCCTTCACGCCAGCGATAATTTCCTCCGCCCCATTCCCATTCGCCGCCAATCCATACATAATCAGGTCCCGGAGCAGCAGGCCTTGCATAAACAACATCTGCAGGACGAGTTGCCACATATCCAGCCGTACAACCCATTAGAATAATACAGCTAAGAATACCGAATGATAATAGATAATTTTTCATTTTTTAACTGTTTATATTAAAAGAAGGCAAAAGCTGTTCCACTGAACGGGCCATATGTTGTAATTTGCAGTAATTTGATTCTAAATGATAAGTGAAACCCCTATAGCCGCACCCCTGACAGCAAAAGATTTTGTAACAGACCAGGAAGTCCGCTGGTGCCCCGGATGTGGCGATTATTCCATTCTGGCCCAGGTTCAAAAGGTAATGCCCCAGATAGGAATTCCCCGTGAAAATATTGTTATCATTTCAGGAATCGGTTGCAGCAGCCGGTTCCCATATTATATGAATACCTATGGCATGCATTCCATTCACGGAAGGGCTACAGCCATAGCTTCAGGGTTAAAAGCTACAAGGCCTGAGCTAAGTGTATGGATAGTAACTGGAGACGGCGATTCTCTGAGCATCGGAGGTAACCATACCATTCATTTACTTCGCCGGAATTTCGATGTGAATATACTTTTATTCAATAACCAGATATATGGATTGACCAAAGGACAATATTCCCCTACTTCCGAACAGGATAAAATAACGAAATCAACTCCCCTGGGAAGTATTGACCATCCATTCAATCCCCTGGCTCTTGCCTTGGGCGCAGATGCAAGTTTTATTGCGAGAAGTATGGACAGGGATCCCAAACACCTTCAACAGATGCTGATGAGAAGCCATCAGCACCGTGGTTCTTCTTTCCTTGAGATCTATCAGAACTGCAACATTTTTAATGATGGCGCATTTGAAATTTTTACGGAAAAAGGTTCCAGACAAGCAGAAACTATTTTCGTAGAACAGGGAAAACCCCTGATTTTCGGTGCACAGCAAAATAAGGGTATTCGTCTCGACGGCCTGAAACCTGTTGTCGTTGAACTCGGTAATGGATTTTCTGCAGAAGATTTATGGATTCATGATGAAGCAGACATGTATAAAGCTCAGGCACTAGTACGTATGTTTGATGATCCCGGACTTGAATCGCATTTCCCTCGTCCTTTTGGAGTATTCTACGCGAACCAGCGCACTTGTTATGAAGATATGCTCAATATGCAGGTTGAAGAAGTAATAAAGACAAAAGGTAAGGGCAATCTGAATAAGTTACTTAGTGGAAGGGAAACGTGGACCATTAATGCATAAAGTGTGGAAGTGTGGTAGTGTGACAAACAACGGCTAACGGTGAACATTCAGCGATTCCAACTCTCTGGTACCTTTGGTAAATGATTTCCCTTTTTTATAATTATACCACCATCCTGGCGCAGTTTTTTTCATAAGTGTATCCAGATGGCGCATTCCAAAAAGATTCCAGGCTCCTTTTATTTTTCCGCTGATCCCTGGTTGAAGTGCCCTTAAGCTGACGGCGAATCCGCTATCAATATATTCCATATGATGCCAGTAACCTGCCGGCATAAAAAGAGTTTCTCCGTGATCGAGTATAAGTTCATACCCCTTTGCCAGCCTGAGTGCGGGAAATCTTTCATAATCCAGTTTGTTATTTTCGCGATCATAATATTTTTCAAAGTTCACCAGGCTTAAAACCTCCCAGGGTTTTCTGTATAGCTTATGTTGTTCTTCGTGCGGAAAAAGCAGGATTCGTTTTTTGCCCATAAACTGGGTATGAAAAATATGCGAAAGGTCTATATCGAAATGGAGATGTGTTACTGAACCCTGGCCCCCTGTAAATAACATCGGGAATTTTTTTACAAATCCCCGGCTGAATTTATCCGGCCAGCGGATATCCTGAATAATTGATGGTGCGTGTTCAAATAAATTGAAAAGAAATATCCGCCATTGGGAAGGGCCATTTCGAATCATTTCGATATAATCACCAAATTTCATATAATCATCAGCCGTATTAATGGGAGTATAAGCATCACTTTTTACATTATTATAAATACCCACTTCCTGGTTACCCAGTGCCGTTTTGAAGAAGTCCCAATTCCATTTTGAATAAGCCGGCCATTTTTTCGCCAGGCCACTGATGACAAGTGGTTTGAGCGGATGGTAATAATTCTTTTTAAAATTCTCCTGAGAAATATCTTCCACACGATCAACCATCCTTAACTGCATAGCCGGAGTTTTTGTAAAATTACTTCAAACATATTAAAGGGGTTTTTGTTGCGGATTTGCTTTCGTTACATTGTGGAATGTTCCTAAAAGTTTATCCTGAAAATCCACAGGACCGCTATATTCAAATAATAAAAGAATGTCTTTTATCAGGAGGAATTATTATATATCCCACAGATACAATCTACGGACTGGGTTGTGATATATTTCAACACAAAGCAATTGAACGTATATGCCGGATCAAACAGATTGATCCGGCTAAAGCACGGCTGTCATTTATATGCTATGATCTTAGTGATTTAAGTATGTATACAAAAAGCATTTCCACGCCATTATATCGCGTATTAAAAAATCATTTGCCCGGGCCCTATACATTTATTCTTCCGGCAAGTAAAGAGGTTCCTAAAATTTTGAAGAGCAGAAAAAATAGTATCGGCCTTCGTGTTCCGGATAACCTCATTGCGAGAACTATAGTGCACAACCTGGGTCATCCGGTTTTAAGTACTTCCCTGCCGGGTGATTTTGTAGAAGAATATACTGATCCTGAAATTATTTACGAGCATTTCAAAAATCAGGTGGATATAGTGATTGACGGTGGATTGGGAAATATGATTCCATCTACGATCATCGATTATACATCGGGAGAAGCAGAAGTCATAAGGAAAGGGGCTGGTGTTTGGGAGGAAACTTAGAACAAGTGTGAAAGTGTGAGAGTGTGAGAGTGAATTTAATGTATTTTTTTCTGAAGATTCTTTTTCACTTTATCAAACCATTCATCCCTGAGAATAGATAGTACGATGGAGTCTCTTCTGCCATCCTCCAGTGGCATATTTTTTCTAAGCACACCTTCAACTGTGCAACCAATATCTTTCATAGCCTGAATAGATTTATTGTTCCGGAAATCAGCTCTGAATTCCACTCTTTCCATTCCCCATTGCTCAAACGCATAGCTTAACATCAGCAGTTTACAATGACGGTTCAAACCTGTACGCTGGAATTTTTTTCCATACCAGGTATATCCAAGCTGTGTAGTTGACAAGGCCAGTTGGATATCATAAAAACGGGAACTCCCCGCGTATTCATTAAAACTTTTGTCGAAAATAATAAATGGATATTCTTTTTGGGTCAGCCTGCCCTGGATTGCATTTTCAATGTAATTTGAGATTCCCTTTTCTCCTGCAACACTGACTGAGGAATATTTCCATATATCCGGTTCATTCAAAGCAAAGGATATGAGAAATTTCAGATCATCCTGATGTAAAGGTCTGAGCAAAACCCGGTCGTCTTCCAGCTCCAGATCTCCCGGAAATTGGATCATTGATTTTCGGTTGGATTATTTTCAAAAATTGATAACTGGCTTGGAGTGATGTTAAAACTTTTCCGGTGGTAAATACATAAACCATGGGATGCAATTACTCTTCGGTGTTCGGGAGTTCCATAACCTTTATTGTTGAACCATCCATAGTGCGGATATTCATTATGTAGCTGTTGCATGAATTCATCCCGGTAAGTTTTTGCGAGAATGCTCGCGGCAGCAATAGAAGCATAGATACCGTCGCCTTTGATTACGCAGAGATGCGGAATTTTTTTATACTTATAAAACAGATGCCCATCGATCAGCAGGAATTCCGGTTGTTTTTTCAATTTTTTTAAAGCCAGGTGCATAGCTTTGAAAGATGCTTTCAGTATATTGATTTCATCTATTTCTTCATTAGTCACCTGCTCAACCGCATAATCCAAAGCATTTGTTTCAATATATGTTCTCAGCTCAGATCTTATTTCGGGCTCTACCTGTTTAGAGTCATTGAGCAGGGGATGGTAAAAGTCCCTGGGTAAAATAACCGCAGCAGCAAAAACAGGCCCTGCAAAAGATCCCCTGCCGGCTTCATCACAGCCTGCTTCCAATAAATGGGAATGATGAAAAGCTTTCAGCATCCTTATTCTTTCGTCAAAAATAAAACAATGGTTGATTGCACAGGCTGTTAAATGCAAATAGTTATTACCATTGTGAAAGAATGCATGTTTTCTTTTATAGTACAGGAAATAGTTTTATGTAGCGGGTCGGGATGAATTATTTTTGTTGAATGGTTATCTGGAAAACGAAATCTGTCAACAGCGCAGTTGCATATTGGGTGCTTGCCGGTACCGGCATGTTGTTTATCCAGGTCATGCTGGGAGGTATTACCCGTTTAACAGGTTCAGGTCTTTCCATTACAGAATGGAATGTTTTTACGGGTGCAATACCACCGCTCAATGCCAGGCAGTGGGTAACGGAATTCGATAAATATAAACAAACACCCCAGTTTCATCTTCTCAATGCAGATTTTACTCTCTCAGATTTCAAATTTATTTATTTCTGGGAATGGCTTCACAGGTTATGGGTCAGGCTGGTCGGTGTTGTATTTATTATTGGCTTTGTTTTATTGATGTACAGAAGAAAATTAAAAAGTGAAATGATCATGCCCCTGCTCATTTTGTTTTTTCTTGGTATGCTCCAGGCGGTCATTGGATGGATCATGGTGTTTAGTGGTTTAAAAGGGGACGCTATTTATGTACAACCTACCAAACTTGCCCTGCATTTTATATTTGCGATAGGCCTTATTTCTTATGCATTTTGGTATTCTCTCAAACTGTTATTTCCTGTT
>DATHNR010000638.1:0-4089 GCA_035485835.1 Puia sp. | reverse complement strand
CGTTAAAACCAACACTCTTATCCAGCGGGTAAACCCGCTGAACAGTTCCTTTCCCATAGGTGCTGGTGCTGCCAATAATCACACCTCTGTGATAATCCTGGATGGCAGCTGCAAAAATCTCAGAAGCCGATGCACTAAATTCATTTACCATAACTGCGAGCGGACCATCATATAAAACACTTTTATCACGGTCATTCAATACCTGTGGTTTGCCATCGCGGTCGCGTACCTGAACTACGGGTCCCTGTTCAATAAAGAGCCCAACCATTTGCACAACATCAATCAGGGAGCCGCCACCGTTATTGCGCAGATCCAGAACAATTCCATCCACCTTCGCCTCTTTAAGTTTGATAATTTCCCTTGCCACATCTACAGAACAGCGATTGCCCTTTGGATTATCGAAATCAGCATAAAACTCCGGAAGGAAAATATATCCGATTTTTCCTTTTTCACTCTGAATGATTACGCTCTTGGCAAACTTTTCATCCTGAACAATTTCATCCCTGACCAGACTAACCACCTTAACAGATCCGTCAGCTTTTTTCAGAGTTAGTTTTACTTCCGTCCCTTTATTGCCCCGAATTATTTTTACCGCATCTTCAACCATATAACTTGAAAGGTCAACCGGTTCCTGATTGCCCTGAGCTACTTTCAGAATGACATCACCCACATTTACCTGGCCTGATTTCCATGCCGGACTGCCGGTTACCAGCGTAACAATTTTTATAGTCCCTTCTTCATCACGAAGTGCAGCTCCGATGCCATAAAAACGACCACTCATATCTTCATCGAATGATCTTTTTTCAACCGGCGGAAAGTAATCCGTATGAGGATCCATACACTGTACAATAGTTTCTACGAAAACATTGAAGAAATTATCTTCATCTGCTTTTATTTTAAGGTGATCATAAAATCTGTCTGTTACTTTAAGTGTTCTGTCTCTGGCTTCCTTCTCCAGCTGATCATTGGTTTTTGCAACATAACCTGGTTTGCCTTTTGAGGCTGTCTGCTGATCCAGAAGTTCAGCATATTTTTCAAGCGTAAGATATTTCAATTTTTTCCTGATCTCTTCCTTTTGCGCTGCAGTATTAACAGGATAATCCAGCTTGTCATAATCCAGGTTAACCGTTTCCTGTTTGTTAAAATCAAATGGTTGTGCAAGAATCTCATGGGAGAGATTCTGTGTTTCCTGCAATCTTTTTTTGTAAATGACCAGTACCGCAGGTACAAACTGAACAGGTTCCTTACCTAAAATTTCATCATCAAGCTGGTTCTGGAATTTTGATAGCTCCTGAATATCTGATTTAAGGAAGATTTTTTTCTCCACATCTTCTTCTCCCAAAAACTTTTTAAATACTTCCCTCGAAAATTGATCGTCAATATTCTTAGGACTGTAATGAATCTCTTCGAGCAGTTCGCTTACATTTTTCAGTATTCTTTCATATTTAGTGGGCGGATCGCCGGCAAACGCAAAAGCCTTGATTGCTATAACAACTCCAATTACGGAAACGAACAAAACAATAGGTAAATTCCTTTTATTGAACATAAGTGAAAACAGTTTTGACATTGTCCAAAAATAACGATTAATGCTTCTGTATTGTTGTTGTTTAGCTGAATATTAACCACCTGCATACGTTAACGGTAAATAGGGCTGACGGGTGACTAACTGCAGATTGCCGGATTACAAATTTTCCTTAGATTTGCAGCCCAAATGGTGGTTGTAGCTCAGCTGGTTAGAGCACTAGATTGTGGTTCTAGGGGTCGCGGGTTCGAACCCCGTCATCCACCCATTTTTTCTTCTATACTTATCTGGAGTCCAATCATTTTACCACCAGTGCAGTTAACATTCTCTTTACAAAACGATTAGGCACACAACTTGAACTCCAAGATTATTTTCTTTTAGTATGAAAATTTCCCTGTCCGGTATTTTGACGGTTTATTTCTTGTTCATGTATTCAGCTAATACTTTTTCACAGGATTCTACAAAACCTGTCATTCCATCTTTGCCTCCAGATTCAACCAAACCTGAATCTCCGGTTAAAATAATGCCGAAGGATTCCATAACGCATCCGGCAGATTCTATTCCCTCCGGAACAAAAACACAGTTATTAATACCTGTACAACAGGATTCTGCAGTAAATTCCCAAACACTTATTTCCAGGGATTCAACGCAGCGCAAAAGCCAGAAAGCTCAATCAAATTTTAACCGTTCCGGATTTACGGGCGGTAGGAGAAATGGAAGGCAGTCACCCGCCATCGGACATTTTTATGGGCGAATTGTAGATGCAAAGACAAACAAAGGAATGGACGGGGCATCTGTTCAACTTGTCATCGCTATTTTCGATACACTTACACGAAGTCGCCGGGATTCCGTAATACGTGGAGCAATCACCCCATCCAATGGGGATTTTAGTTTTGAGAGTCTTCCCATTTTTGGCAATTACAGGTTGAAATTAACGGCTATAGGGTACAAATCTTTAGATCAAAGAGTTGCATTTAACACCGACGATGCTCAAAGTGCAGATCCAGATCAGAGATTGGGTGCAGTTGATAAAGATCTTGGCAATATTAAAATGCTGGCTGATCCTCAAAGTCTGCAGGCTGTAACAGTTACTGCAGAAAAACCTCTTATTCAGCTGGGAATTGACAGGAAGATTTATAATGTAGAAAAAGATATTTCTGCTTCCGGTGGTTCAGCAGTGGATATCATGAAAAATATTCCTTCACTGGCGGTTGACATTGACGGGAATGTCACGTTGCGAAATGCACCACCTACAATTTTTGTTGATGGTAGACCTACGACGTTAACCCTCGATCAGATACCTGCGGATGAAATAGAAAGTATTGAAATAATAACAAATCCGGGAGCCAAGTTTGATGCTTCCGGTGGCGTTTCAGGGATTCTGAATATCGTTATGAAAAAAAACCGCAGGCCTGGTTATAACGGGGCCATTCGGGCAGGGATCGATAAAAGAGGCGGATATAATCTGGGCGGAAATTTGAATGTTAAACAAGGGAAATTTAATTTTTTTCTGAGTGGGAATTATAATCACAGGAAAACTATTTCACCGGGCACCATTGATCGTCTTACATTTATTGATCAACCGGAATATCAATTACATGAGGTAGATAGCAACGTTACAAACAGCCACTTTGCATTTGCCCGATTTGGAATGGACTTTTTCATGGATAACCGAAACACTTTTACAATTTCAGGAACTATTGTAAAAGGTGTATCAACCCCTACTACCAATAGCGGGATTACTACTGACACCTTATACAGTGACGGCTATTCAAACAGTTCATTTACACAACGATATTCAATTACAACTTCAAACTTCAATAATAAATCAGGCATGATCAGCTTTAAACATAATTTTCCAAGATCAGGAGAAGAATGGACGGCTGACGCGAACTATACAAGAGGAACTTCAAATAGCGTGAATCCGATAACGTCCTATCTCTACGATACTCCGGGCGGCCCACTTACTAGCATCTATGAGCAACAAACAAATTCTTCAGGAAACAATGAATTCATTACTGCGCAAACTGATTTTACAAATCCATTTACAACAAAATCAAAACTCGAAGCGGGTGGGCGGATTGCAATCCGAAATATCAGCAACCTCAATAACTTCAACACGGTGGACAGTGAAGGAAATTTAATTTTTCAGCCCCTTCTTTCTTCAGATTATAATTATCATGATCAGGTACTTGCAGGTTATATGCAGTATTCGAACACGGTTGGAAGTCTGGGTTTTCAATTGGGTTTGCGGGCTGAAAATTCCAGTTATCGGGGTTCAAACAATTATGCAGAACAAGACCTGTCAAATCCGGGCGGTCTTAAGGATACTGTTGGAACATTCAGTAATAATTATCCCATCAGTCTTTTCCCAAGTATATTTTTAACGGAAAAGCTGAACAGTTCACAGGATCTTCAGTTAAATTATACCAGGAGAATAGACCGGCCAAGTTTTCTAGAGCTGTCACCATATACGGACTATTCAGATTCATTAAACCTGAGCCGCGGTAATCCGAATCTCAAACCTCAGTTTACAAATTCTTTTGAAATGGCTTACCAGTTAAATT
>DATHNR010000637.1:0-7436 GCA_035485835.1 Puia sp. | reverse complement strand
GAGGGAAGGTGGAAATTAAATGTTCAATGATAATTTGGAAATGTGAATCGAATTTTAAATCCCTCACGACATCTAATTCCACATTTCCATATTTTCATTTCCTCATTCAACTTTCACATTCCCTCATTTCTATAATTACTTATTCGCCACATTAGTTTTAGGTTTTCAGCATATGAACAGTTATGTGCAAATCAATATTGATACAAAGGACGATGAAGAATCGGATATCCTGGTGGCGCGTTTAAGCCAGGCCGGGTTTGAAGGTTTTGAAGAAGAACCATATAAACTTCATGCATATATTCCTGAATCCTTGTTTGAAGTTTCGAAAGTTGAAAAAATAATTGCCGAGATAAAAGGTATGGCTGATCCATATCATATATTCTTCACCCTTGAAATCATTGAACCACGTAACTGGAATGCTGAATGGGAAAAAGATTTTGAACCCGTTATAGTTGAAAATTTTTGTGCCATCAGGGCCGATTTTCATCAACCATTTCCTGGCCTGCCTTATGATTTGATTATAACTCCTAAAATGAGTTTCGGTACAGGTCATCACGCTACGACTTATATGATGGTCTCGGCCATGAAAGATCTCGATTTCAGCAATCATAGAGTATTGGATTTTGGAACGGGAACAGGAATACTGGCAATTTTGGCCTGTAAACTCGGGGCTGAATTTGTTCTTGCCATCGATTCAGATGAATGGAGTGTTGAGAATGCGATAGAAAATGTAGCTGTCAACGCATGCAGCGGTATTCTCGTTGAACAAAAAGATTCCATGTCAGGTACGGGACAGTTTGACTTTATTCTGGCCAATATAAACCTCGGGGTAATACTGGAAAACATGGACTTTCTACGACAACATTTGAATCAATCAGGCGTTTTTATAGGTAGTGGTGTCCTTACCTCAGATGAAGAAAAGATCAGGATTAAGGCCACTGTTGCAGGTTTTACGATGGATCGTCTTATGACAAAAGACAACTGGATGAGTTTCAGATTAAAAAATCAGTAAAGCCTGCGAGATCACTCATGTTTAATAGCTTTTTTTTGTTAATTTTGAAATCCAAGCATTCCTGCCGTCCATGAAGGAAGTTCTATTTATCCTGTTTGCCTACCTGATAGGTTCCATACCAACGGCAGTATGGATCAGCCGTTATTTTTTTGGTGTCGATATCCGGGACTATGGCAGTGGTAATTCTGGCGCAACCAATACTTTCAGGGTCCTGGGTGCAAAATGGGGTTGCATTGTAATGTCCGTTGATGTCCTGAAAGGCGTTATAGCTACCAGTTTATATATAGTGCTTCCGTTTTATATGCATAATGAATGGGACAGGACCAATCTTATGGTTGGCTTAGGTCTTGCTGCAGTGGTAGGCCATATATTTCCACTCTGGGCTGATTTCAGGGGCGGGAAGGGGGTCGCAACCCTGTTTGGTATGATCCTGGCCATACAGCCGCTGGTCGCCTTATATTGTGTGGGAGTCTTTCTGCTCTGTCTTTACCTGACACGCTTTGTTTCACTTAGTTCGATATTGGCGAGTATTGCTTTTGCAGTATTGATTCTATTCATTTTCAATGAAAAGGAACCGCTTTACAGGGCTTTTGCCATTGCAGTAGCTTTGCTCGTGATACTTACCCATCAGAAGAATATTAGCCGGCTGCTCAGAGGGAGCGAGAGCAAAATTCCTATTTTAAAATACCGGGACAAAAAAAGGCCCAGGAGACCTGGCTCGCATATCTGATCCATCAGATGTATTGCGCAGTCATTCAATCTATTACCCTTCATTACCCTGAGAAGAACGTGTAAATACCCTTTTTAATAGTTATCCTGAGTAAAATGATCATTTTCTTTTACTTATGGGTTAGATTTTTGTACCTTTGCAGCCCCTGAAGGCGATTCCGCAAACTAAATTCATCAAGCATGTCATTAACTTTATTGGAAAAGTTAGAACTCAAAGAAGAAAAAAGTGTTTTAATTCAGGGTCTTCCTTCTTCTATAGAGAAGCAATTTGCAAAACTGGCTTTTGCAAAAAATGTTACACCGCTTCTCAAGATCAGGAAAATCGACTTTGCCCTGGTATTCGCAGTGAATGAAACTCAGTTAAAGGGTATCATACACGAAGTATTGCCTGCTCTTGGCAAAGGAGGCAAATTTTGGGTAGCTTATCCTAAAACCAGTTCAAAAATTGCAACTACCCTGAACCGGGAATGCAGCTGGTCCTGTATAACAAATGCGGGTTTCGAAGGAATCAATGAAATCACCCTGGATCATGTATGGACAGCTACAAGATTTGAAAAAGTTGCTGTAGGCGCTACTGTCTCAAACCGTAAAGTGGAGGCTTTGGTCGGCTGATCAGATTTTCACGATTACCGTTCCTGATTTTCCCATCAGTTCCTTTTCCATTTGTTTCAAGTGGGACTGAGTTTGAATTAGCAAAGTCTGTTCCTCCGCATTTTTGGATTTTTCCAGATCTTTCTGGTTCATTTCCATTAAGCGACGGATTTTTCTGAGTTTCATATAAACCAGGGTAGATTCAACTTCTTCCAGATATAATTCATTTCTGGTGGGGATTTTTCCTTCATAGTGACGTTTCCAGTTTTCACTGACTTCATAGGGGAAGTCCATAATGGATACTACAAGTGCACCCAGCTCCTGATCTTCGTGGTATAAAAAATTCCGTGCTGTTGGTTCCAGTTTTTGATCATACCAGGTTTTATATAATTTAAGAATCCGGACAAGGTTCTTATTATCAAACATTTCATCGTCTTCAAATTCAGGCAATAAATAATCCGCCACGCGTTTTTCACCATCCCAGGATTTCAAACCGAATTCAAGCAGCGAACGGATGATGGCGCGTTCCTGTTGTTCGTCACGATTCAGCAGTTCATTCAGTTCTTCATCAATGAAAATCTTTTCCGGCTGATGTATATCTGATACAGATTCCTTTATTGTTGATTTATTTTCAAATTTTCCGATCCTTTCCCTGATGAATTTATTTACAAGTGTATTCAAACCATTCTCATCAATTTTCAGGAGTTCTGATGATCGTCTGATATAATCCTGCTGACGTGTAAAATCTTCCGCTTTATTTATTCTTGAAATGGTTTCAGCTATCTGACTCACAAGTTGTGCTTTTTTGTTGCTGTCGCCTGATACAGCAGATAGTGAAGTTTCGAGCTGGAATAAAATAAAGTCTTTCTTATTCGAATTAATAAAATCCCTGAAAGAAGCGGCACCGATTTTACGTAAATAGCTATCAGGATCTTCCTGTCCTGGAATTAATACAAGCTTAACCTGAAGGCTTTCTTCAAAAGCGAGATCCATGCCACGCTGAGCTGCCTTGATACCCGCCGCATCTCCATCATAAATGATTGTCAGGTTTGAAGTATATTTTTTAATAAGTCTCAACTGATCCGGCGTCAATGAAGTGCCTCCGCTTGCAACAACGTTTTCAATTCCTGCCTGGTGCAGGGCGATCACATCTGTATATCCTTCTACAAGCAAACATTCATCAGCTTTATCAATTGCCTGCCGTGCAAAATATGACCCGTAAAGCAGTTTGCTTTTTATATAGATCTCATTTTCCGGAGTATTGATATACTTGGGTGCACGATCATTATTGCGAATCAATCGTGCGCCGAAACCAGCAATTTTCCCAATCGGACTATGAATTGGAAAAATGATTCTTCCCCGGTAATTATCCATGGGCTTTCCATCCCTTGTAACAATGAGCCCGCTTTTTTGCAAGAGGTCCTGATTATATTGACCGGCTATAGCTGCTAAAGCAAAAGCATCAGGCGCGGACGGATTATAACCCAGTTGAAACTTTTCGATGGTTGCAGCATCGAACCCGCGTTCCTGCAGATAACTTAATCCGATGTTTTGCCCTTCTTCATCGTTTTGTAAACGATCACTAAAAAACTTTTGCGCAAATGCATTCAGAATATAGAGACTGTCTGCTGTTTGTTGCTGAATTTTTATTTCCGGGCTGAGTTCAGATTCTTCAACCTCAACATTGTAGCGGTTGGCAAGCCATTTCAGCGCCTCAACATAAGAGAATTTCTCATGCTCCATGAGGAAGCTAATGGTATTACCGCTTCGGCCGCAGCCGAAACATTTATAGATTTCTTTTGTGGGTGACACTGTAAAAGAGGGAGTCTTTTCATTATGAAAAGGACAAAGTCCAAGGTAGTTGGCTCCCCGTTTTTTCAATTTCACAAATCCGCCAATGATCTCTGTTATATCGATTCGGCTCAGTATCTGTTGTATAGTTTGTGGTGATATCAGAAAGAATGTTTGAGCTTCGAATTTAAGGTAAAAAAAAGCATCTTTACAGGCTATAAATCAGGTTCAATGGATTCCAGCCTGCTGATCATTAATCGGTTGTGTGTAAATATTAATGGGAAAAAAATTCTGCAAAATATTTCATTTAAAATAAATAAGGGCGAGCAGTGGGTAATCCTTGGCGAAGCTGGAACGGGTAAAACAGTACTTGGCCACACTCTGGCGGGTAATCATGCTTTTTCAGGAATGATTGATTTTAAGGAACAGGTTAAAAGTACCGGTCAAAATTATGTGATGGTGGTTGAACAGCAGCATCGTTTCAGAGATCTTCAGAACCAATCAAATTTTTATTATCAGCAGCGTTATAACGCTTTTGATGCGGAAGCTACGATTACTGTTGAGGAAGACATTTCCTCTTATAGTGAAAATGTTTGTGGAAATTTATCAAAACCAGATTTGCTGGAAACTTTTCATTTAACTCCTCTGTTGAAAGAACCCCTGATACAATTATCGAATGGAGAGAATAAAAGACTGCAGATTTTAAAAGCAGTACTCAGTTTTAACCAGCTTCTTATACTGGATGAGCCTTATACAGGACTGGATCCGGACGGACAACGTTTGCTGGATGATATACTTTCTTTTTTGTCTGCTTCCGGACAGCAACTCATGCTTTTAACCAGTAGGGATCATATTCCAACCTGCTTCAACAAATATGCGCGGCTTAAAAACGGTGAGCTTTTTGTAATCAAAAGTCCTGAATATATTAATATTGAAGGAGATGCCGGACTCAAAAATGAACAATCAAATCAAAGGATTTCAAAAGAATTCCCTTCTTCGATTTCATTTTCTCACCCGGATCATAATTACGCTGTTCGAATGCAGGATGTTTCAATCAGGTATGGTGAAAAAAATATTCTGGAAGGAATAAACTGGGAAGTGGAAAAGGGATCCTGTTGGTCGCTTACCGGCCATAATGGTGCGGGCAAATCGACTTTATTAAGTCTGATTACCGGTGACAATCCGCAGGCTTATGCTAATGACATTTATTTATTTGACCGGAAAAGAGGGTCAGGAGAAAGCATTTGGGAAATAAAACAGAAAATTGGATATCTGTCACCCGAGCTTCATCTTTATTTCGATCCATATGCAACTGCATTTACCGCACTTGCCTCCGGTTTATTTGACACGATCGGTTTGTTTCGTCAAATGAATTCATCCCAGGAAAAACTTGTACGGGAATGGCTGGAATTTCTGGATTGTGCAGGTTATTCGAATACGTTATTGACTAGTCTTCCTTCAGGTGCACAGCAGCTGATCCTGCTTGGACGAGCCATGATTAAAACTCCGCCTCTGCTGGTATTAGATGAGCCCTTTCAGGGCCTGGATGGGTCTCAAACGACATTTGCCTTGGAGACTATTGACCGTTATTGTTCATTTTACGGGGCAAGCCTGATTTTTGTCAGCCACTATAAAAGGGATTTTCCGCATTGTATTAAGCAATCATTAAAACTGCAAAACGGAAAAATTGTATAACCTATTGACTTTCAGTCTAAAATAAGGCAAAAAGAAATACTCTGTCTGCAAGGTGTAAAAACGGGTCTTGTAATTCCGAAAAACTGTAAATTTGTGTTCCTGCAGGCCACTTACTATCCCGCATAATTCTACTGCAGTCGTTTCTTACTTCCCATTAATTCTAACGTTAAGACTGAGATAATTTTAAAACTGTGTAGTATGTATTCTTATGCCCTGTTAGAAAAAAACTGTTATTATCTGATCCAGGAAACGGAGGAGTCTCCGGTTAGCCTGATAAAAGTAAATTTGGAAACAGAACAGTGTATGTATGTATCCAGGTATGCGGATGAACAATTAAATGAATGGAAGAAGAAGGGAGATCAGATTTTCGACATTCTTGAACTTGTGAGCGATGATAAAATAAAAGACTGGGAATCGATTTATAATGATAACCAGGGCTCATACAATTATGAAGAAGATGAGGATTAAAAATGCTCTTCCCGGTAATTCTTAATTGCAAATTTCCAAAGCCCGTAAGAGATCAGCCCTGCAGCCATACAAATGCTGAAGTAATTGATAAATGTTACATATGGAAGATTAGCCTGGAGTACAACCCTGCTCGACTGTAAATAATTGAAATAAAACGTTACCGGGAATAAACCATAGTAAAAAATAAAACCTGCATTTATAAATACCATTACATTTTCTGAAGACGAATGTTCTATATTTCTCAGATAAAGGCTTATACCCCAGATATTCAGGACCAGGCAAATCAGGCTGCCAACTCCAATGATAATATCGTTTGAATCAAAATTAAATCCTTTCCATGCTATCATAAGTGCTTCAAAAAAAATAAAACCTATCAGAAGGTAAAGGAAGAATTTTTTCTTATAAAAAAAATAGAAGAACAGAATAATAAACGGAGCATCAATAAGATTATAATATAATGTAATCTGATTGGTAATGGAATTATACCAGGTCCAATGAAATATTTCCGGTGTATATGTGATTCCATTAATGGTCCAGAAAAGGGCGACAATAAGATAAGATCTGTCCGGACCTAGTTTTTTCCACCAGTAAAGGCAAAGCGGAACAAAACAAAAAGCCACGGCCAGTATCGAAAACATCTGGTTTAGGTACGGAATGATACCGGTTTTCAAGGGTTAAAGTTTATGCTATAATAGCGTTAAATCAAGGGTTTTAGTATAGGTAAAACTACTTGGTTTTGTACTCAAATTACTGATGAAATAAATCGGCGGAATACCACTAAAAATCAGGAAATCAATTTACTAAAGACAGGGTTATTCACAGGTCTGCGTAATTCGTGCAGCTATCCAACAAACGGATTTAACTATATTTGCGACGATTCATTATGGCAGAAAACAAACAAGATTTATTCGAATATACCGAAGAATCCATCCGCTCCCTCGATTGGAAAGAACATATCCGGTTAAGGCCAGGTATGTATATCGGCAAACTTGGAGATGGCAGCAGTGCTGACGATGGAATTTACGTATTGGTGAAAGAAGTGGTTGATAATTGTATTGATGAATACACCATGGGCTACGGAAAGCATATAGATGTAGTCATTGAAGAAAAGCTGGTTACCATCCGAGATTTTGGGAGAGGAATTCCTCTG
>DATHNR010000636.1:0-10513 GCA_035485835.1 Puia sp. | reverse complement strand
CGGCGGTATTGGCATCGGAAACAGACAGATATACTTTCCCGTCTTTATCAATGGTTATAAGTACAACATCTTTTTCCGGAGCAGTCTTGGTCGATACAGAACTCGGTGTGATTACAGACAGCGCTTCCGGCGGTTTGAACTTGGTAGCCAGGATGAAGAAAGAAAGCAATAGGAAGGCCACGTCGCACATCGCTGTCATGTCGATGTTCGTGCTCTTCCTGGGTAACTTTGCTCTTCCCATATTTTTTCTATTTAGATGCTGATAATTTGAAATTCCATAAATCAGGCTAAAGGCGTAAGGCCTTTAGCTTTCAGCTTTAAGCCTTAAGCTTATTTGTACAGTGACGCAAAACTCTGCGTCAAAGTAAATCCGCTTTCATCAATACCATACGTGATACCATCGATCTTGGTGGTGAATACGTTGTACATAATGATGGAAATAGCTGATGTACCGATCCCGAGAGCTGTGTTGTACAGGGCTTCAGAAATACCCTGGCTCAGTTTCGATGCGGCTTCTCCTCCACCACTGTCACCCAGGGCGGCAAATGAACGGATCATTCCCATTACCGTTCCAAGCAATCCCAGCAGGGTTGCAACGGAAGCGATGGTGGAAAGGAATACCAGGTTTTTTTCGAGCATGGGCAATTCAAGCGCCGTGGCTTCTTCCACTTCTTTCTGAATGGCCAGTACTTTCTGTTCCGTGTCCAGTTCACTGTTGGTGATCATTTCCTTGTATCTGCGCAGACCGGCTTTCATTACATTTCCAACACTGCCTTTCTGACGATCGCATTCTGCAATAGCGCTGTCAACATTTTTATTAGCCAGATGGTATTGCACTTTGCGGATGAATTCATTGATATTACCACTTCCAGTGGCCTTGATAATTGTCAAAAACCTTTCAACAACGAAAGTAAGTACGGTAAGCAGGCAACCTATTAAAATCGGTACAATGATCCCTCCCAGGTACATACGTGCAAGAGCAGTCTTCGCTCCTTCATGGCTGGGCCAGAAACCACCATTGGGATCGGGTTTGGTAAAATTACTTGGGTCGCCTATCAGAAATCTCCAGATTAAAAATCCAATAATTACACAGGCCAAGGGGGCCATCCAGGAAATAGAATTGCCACTCTTCGCAGGTTGTACACTTGATGCAGGTTTCGCTGCAGCCGTTGCAGTCGGTCTTGTTTCAGCCATGATCGTTTGTTTTTAGTGTTTAAGAAAAATTTAAAGAATATGGTAATTGATTAAAGCGAACGGGATGCTTTTAAAACCTTTTCAATAGGAAATCCGGTGTACCTGGTTTATTCGTAGGGAACACAATATAGTAAATTTCCGGAATGCCAAATGGAAAATAGTTATTCTTTCAATTTAATTCATTTGTATGCAAACCCTTGCCTGCATTCATTCTGAATGAAATTTTATAAATTATTCATAACGTAAAGCCTGAATGGGATTTAACCGGGATGCTTTTAATGAAGGATATATTCCTGCAAGTATTCCAACGCCTGTACAGATAGCCATTCCAAGGAAAAGCCAGATCCATGGAAATACAAATCCCGTATTGAGAACAAGAGAAAAGACATTCCCGATCAGGATGCCTAAGAAGCTTCCAAAAACCGCGCCCAGCAAACTGATCATGATGGATTCATATAAGAATTGCATACGGATGCTACCCTTCCTGCCACCGATGGCTTTTACAAGACCGATTTCCTTAGTCCTCTCCGTAACGGAGACCAGCATGATATTCATCAAACCGACAGCCGCTCCCAATAGTGTTATGGCGCCTATCACAACTGCGCAAACAGTTATTAAAGAAAGGTTGGACAGGAGTTCTTCCACAAACCGGTCGCTTTTATCTATCACAAAATTGCTGGCGTCTGTAGTATTGATTCTCCTTATGGGGCGGAATACTCCTTCGGCTTCCCCGATCGCCAGGCTTACCTGGTTTACATCGGGTACTTTTACCTGTATATTGAAAGAAGGTGTGGGATTGAAGAAGTTAACAGACCCGCTGATGAAAAACCGTCTTACATTATTATAAGAAGTGATAACAACATCATCGAAGCTTCTGCCAATGCTGGACCCTTTGGATTCCATGGTCCCGATAATCCTGAAAGGAAGTCCGTTGATCTTGATGATTTTTTCTATGGCACGTTCCGGATTCCCCCCGAAAAATTTCGTTACCAGGTCGTTTCCAATAATACAAACATTTCTGCCTGATTCCACATCCAGTTCATTCAGTGAGCGGCCCTCATTCAGCGTATATCCGTTGAGTTCGGCATAGTCCTCATCGCCGCCAATGACCTGCACCGTTGGATTGGTTTTAGAACTTCCCAGTGAAACGATATTGCTGTTGCCCCCGCGCAGACTGAGAGATACTTTTGATGGGAAATGATAGCTTTGTTTGAATAGTTCAGCCTGCTCCTTGGTAATGGGTATTTTATTATTGGATACCTTATCTTTTTTAGCTCCTTTTTTTTCTTTTGTAACCTGATTGTTATTACCGAAAAACTGGAAGTCTTTATAATGTATGGTAAATCCATTGGAACCCATGGATGCGAAACTTTCAGTGAATTTCTGCTTCATTGCATCAATAGCGGTATTGATACCCACCAGGGCCATGATGCCGAATGCAATAATAGCTACCGTGATACCCGTCCGGAGTTTATTGCTCCTGATCGTACGGAATGAAAGTGAAAGAATATCAAGTAACCTCATATGTCGCTGTAATGCAGGGCTAATTTAAAGCTTCTTTACAGACTTACCACCGTCAATCCCTGAATCAGATATAAATAATATATAAACGGTTGATCAGCAGCTGGGGGAATATACCAAGGAGAATGATTACGAGTGAAAGTAAGATCAGCATCAGCTGGAAGCCGGGTCCAATCTCCAGTTCCTGCGCCAGCCCGTCTTTAAAGTACATGGCCTGGATAACCCTGAAATAATAGTACACGCTCACGGTAGCACAAAGCAGGGCGAAGATCACCAGCCAGAGATAAGAACCTGTTACCATTACGGTTGCGATCATGTAGTATTTTGCCAGAAATCCACCGGTTAATGGAATGCCAGCGAGGGATAATAAAAAGATGGTTGCAGCAAAAGCCACCACAGGATACCTTTTTGCCATTCCGTTAAAACCATCAAAACTAAAGTCCTTCATTTTCACCAGTATGGCGAAGAGGCCAATGGTTGCAACGCTGTAAACTGCAACATACAGAAGGATGCCTTCCTTGGCCAGCGTATTCAGTGTTAATATGGACAAGAGCATAAATCCCACCTGGGCGATACTCGAATAGGCCAGCATCCGCTTTACGCTTTGCTGGAATACGGCCGTAATATTTCCTATGAAGAGTGTAACCGTAGCTATTATGGCAATATAAATCTGCCACTGAGATTTAATATCAGGGAAAGCATTCCCGAATAAACGGATGAAGGCAATAAAAGTTCCTGCTTTTACCACCGTAGCCATAAATGAAGTGATCACCGTCGGTGCGCCGTCGTATACATCGGGTGTCCAGAAATGAAATGGTGCTGCAGATACTTTGAATGCCATGGAAATCATCAAAAGTAATAGGCCCGTCATCATCATCGGCGATGCTGTGGCAGATTTTACCGGTGCGAGATCGTCAAGAAAAAAACTTCCTTTTGCGCTGGAGCCATATAAAAAAGCAATACCCAGCAGCATGATACCTGTACTGAACGCACCCATCAGGAAATATTTCAGGGAGGCTTCATTGCTTTTTAAATTTCGCTTATCGCTGCCTGTTAGTATGTAAAGCGGGATAGAAATAATTTCTATCCCAATAAATAGCATGAGCAGGCTGTTAAAGGATGTGGCGATGGAAATTCCGCAAAGCACAAAAAAGATCAGCGCAAAATATTCGCCAGGATTATTTCCTATGGAAGCAATATCACGGGCATTCAGCAGAAAATAAGCCAGTGTGCAGGCGAAAGCAATACAATTAATCAGGTGGCCGAAGGCTTCAAATTCAAGCATGTTATGCGTATCCACCTGGAAAAAATGATAACCGCTCATATCCAGTATGCTCATGATCAGGAGTATCAGGATGGCGAGTATGGCCAAAGCCGCGATGGAAGAATTCTTCTTCAGAAAAATTCCACTGAACATCATGATCACTCCCAAAATTGCCGACGTTATAATCGCATTCATAGCTTACTGGTTCTTCATTTAGGGTTTTACGAACATTTTTGAAAGCAGTGCATTTACCGAATCCTGTGTAAGCCTGAATAAAGGTTCGGGGTAAACGCCCACAATAACTATCAATACAACAATGATCCCGAGAACTAATTTTTCATTCATACGGATATCCACGGCTTTTTCCGTCAGAGTATTTGTTGGTCCATAAAATACACGCTGCACCATATTCAACATATATACGGCAGATAAAATAATCGTAAGGGAGGCTGTTACTGTAAACACTACATTGTAGACCGTTGCTTTGGAAGAATATATTCCTGTGAACATCAGGAACTCCCCGATAAATCCATTGGTGAGGGGAAGTGCAATATTGGCCAGCGTGATTATAACCAGCATGGCGGTAAGTACAGGAGCTTTGGAAGCCAGTCCTCCAAGTTCACTGATCTTTCGGGTCTTGAATTGTTTTTCGATAATATATACCACGATCCACAGTCCGATGATATTGATTCCGTGATTGAACATCTGGATCATCACGCCCTGAATGCCAATTTCCGTTGTGGCGAAAACAGCCAGGCACATAAGCCCGATATGTGCAATGGAAGAATAAGCAATCATTCTCTTCAAATCATCCTGCCGCATGGCGATCAGCGATGCATAGATCATTCCGATGATACACAACATGGATATTGTATCGCCCCATACATATGTGCCCATGGGAAGTACCGGCGCCAGCCAGCGAAGCAAACCAAAAACACCCATTTTTACCATGAGTCCGCTGAGCACCATCGTAACTGCAGTGGGAGATTGTTCATAGGTATCCGGCTGCCAGGTGTGAAAAGGAAAGATGGGCATCTTCACCGCAAACGCAACAAACATGAACCAGAAAAGCCAGCCCTGTGCCTCCTGCGAAATAATCAGGTGCGCCTGGTAGAAAGCTGAAAGAGCAAATGAGCGATCCCTTGTATGAAAATAAATATAGATGATGGCGATGAGCATCATCAGTGATCCAAGGAAAGTATAAATAAAAAATTTAAACGTGGCCGCGATTCTCTTTTCTCCGCCCCATTGAGAAGCAAGAAAATAAACAGGTATCAGGGCCAGTTCCCAGAAAAAATAAAACAGGAGTGCGTCTGCCGCCAGAAATACTCCGAGAAGACCGGCCTGCGACAATAACATCAGCCCGAAAAAATTATGCGCTTTCTTGTATTCTTCTTTCCAGGTTGAAATGAAGATGAGCGGAAAAGCAATTGCCGTGAGCAGACAAAGTATTTGTCCGGTTCCATCCAGACTGATTGCAAAATGACTGTTCAGGGAACCCATCCAGGGTTCATTAAAAATGAGTTGCCTGCTGTCTTTCGGCAGACAAATACCAAAGAGAGACACACCCAGTGTGAGCAATGAGGCAAACAAGGCCCAGGTTTTGGCAGCAGCATCCTTCAGCGAGAATCCGATCAGACCCGCGAGCAGCGGAATCCCGATGAGTAAAACAGGAACCATAAGATTTATTTTCGCAAAAACAATTGCACAACAAATAAGAGCACCGTACCGATCACCATCAATAACACATACCCACCCACCTGTCCGCTTTGGAGATACCGCAGCTGACGGCTGCTGTATTGTACCAGTCGTCCTGTTCCATTCACCAAACCATCGATCAGTTTCTTTTCAATTACCTGGTTAAAGAAATCAGCCAGCGCATTCAGGGGTTTCACGATCAGCGCATCATATAATTCATCTACATAAAATTTATCCGCCATCCATTTTCCGAATCCAACAGGCTCGCCCAGTTCAGGTTTTTTACGGAATTTTGAAAGAGCATAAAGCACCATCGAGATCGCAAGTATTGTTGATATGCCCATCAGCATCCATTCTGTTGAAGCCGGAATTTCTGCGGCGTTTCCTTCCCCGCCCAAAACCGGATTAAGAAAGTGAGAGAGGAGATTTGAATTTTTTGCAAACAATTCAGGCACACCTAAAAACCCTCCCACTACGGCAAGAATTGCAAGCACCACAAGTGGAATTGTTATCGTGGAAGGACTTTCATGCAGGTGATGCTGTTGTTTTTCTGTTCCACGGAAATTTCCAAGAAAAGTTGTTGCATACAAGCGGAACATATAGAAGGCCGTGATCATCGCACCTGCAACGCCGACAATAAAATAAACGGGATTCTTTCCATAAGCTGCCGTCAGGATTTCATCTTTGGAAAAGAAACCTGAGAAGGGCGGAATGCCGGAAATGGCCAGACAGCCCATCAGAAATGTGAAATGGGTGATGGGTAAATATTTTTTCAATCCACCCATATTGCGGATATCCTGTTCGCCACTCATAGCGTGAATAACGGATCCTGCGCAGAGGAATAATAATGCTTTGAAGAATGCATGTGTCAGCACATGAAATACGGCCTCAGTATATGCACCTACACCGAGTCCGAGAAACATATACCCCAACTGGCTGACGGTTGAATAGGCCAGCACTTTTTTAATGTCGTTTTGTTTCACGGCAATTAACGCCGCCAGAATAATTGTGGCGAGCCCCGTTATCGCTACGACGGTCTGACTGACGGGAGCCAGATTATACAATACATGACTGCGTGCAATCATATATATGCCTGCTGTTACCATGGTAGCTGCATGTATCAATGCTGAAACCGGGGTTGGGCCGGCCATCGCATCGGGTAACCATGTATAAAGTGGTATCTGTGCAGATTTTCCGGTTGCACCCAGAAATAGTAATAGGGTAACGGCTGTCAGGAATCCGGTAGTTGCTGTGGGAGCCGCGTGGAATATGGTATCGAAAGAAACAGAATTAAATTTAAAGATGAGGGCAAAGATGGCGATCAGGAAACCGACATCACCAATGCGGTTCATGATAAATGCCTTTTTAGCGGCGTTGTCGTAGTCGATATTTTTAAACCAGTAACCAATAAGCAGGTGAGAACAAAGACCGACGCCTTCCCATCCGATAAAGAGGATCACATAGTTCGATCCCAGAACCAGGAGGAGCATAAAAAAAACAAAGAGATTCAGGTAGCAGAAATATTTTGCATAATCCGGCGCATTCTCCTCCTTCATATATCCGACGGAATATAAGTGGATCAGGAAACCGACGCCTGTGATGATAAGCAGGAATAAAGTAGAAAGCGGATCTACAAGGAAAGAGAATGGAATGGTGAGCTTGTCCGCATGAATAAATTGGAAGAGTGTAACGATTACAGGTTGAAATCCTTCCTGTTTGACCTGAAAGAAAATCCCGGCGCTCACAACGAAAGAAGCCAGGATCATAGAGGAGCCAATTAAACCGGAAAGAGATTTAGGAATCGACTTTCTGAAAAGTCCGTTGATCAGAAAACCGATCAGGGGAAATAATGGAACCAGATAAACGTAGTTGCTCATTGTATGCTGAAAGCTTAAGGCTTAAGGCGCAAGGCGTAAAGCACAAGGCGTAAGGCGCAAGGCATAAGGCTTAAGACTTTTTTTAATTATTGATTATTAATTATTAATTCTAATACTAACTCAAAAACCCTCTTTCCGACTCTCACACTCACACATTTGCTTTAAGCCTTACGCTTTACGCCTTAAGCCTTAAGCCTAGTGCTTGAGTCTATTCAAAAAATTCACATCAACTGAATGTGTATTACGATACATCATGGCGATGATGGCCAGTCCCACACTCACTTCCGCGGCGGCGACCACCATGATGAAAAAAACAAATATTTGTCCGTTGATACCCGCATTCGGGTCCGTCACGGCGGCTGTTGCATGATGCATTTTGGAAAAGGCGATCAGCAGTAAATTCACTGCATTCAGCATCAGTTCGATACACATGAAAATGATGATAGCATTCCTGCGCGTCAGCACACCGGCAACTCCGATGCAGAACAATGCTACTGCAAGAAATATATAGTAATTAATGGGCATAGGCTTTTTTAGTGTGAGAGTGTGAGAGTGTGAGAGTGTGAGAATACATTTTTCACAGTCATACTTTCATTTCTCATATTATTAATATTTTTCAATTTGCGAATGAATTTACCCTCACACTCTCACACTCTCACACTAGTTTAGTCTTTCTTCCCAATCACCACCGTCCCGACCATTGCGCTCAGAAAGAGAACACTGCTGATCTCAAAGGGTATCACATATTCTTTGAACAAAACCATTCCGAGATTATGTATCAGTCCGATTTCACCTCTCCCGGTTTCGGCTATACGATTATGGAGGTCGGCTTCTTTCAAAGATGCCACGAGCACAAGCAACAATGCGCCACCGCCGATTACACCTGCAATCTTCAGCCATTTATTTTTTTGTGGTTCTGTCTCCGCATTCAGGTTCATCAGCATGATCACAAATAGAAAAAGCACCATGATGGCGCCCGCATAAACAATAAGATTCACGATGGCCAGAAACTGGGCATTGAGCAGAACATAATGACCTGAAATCGCAAAGAAAACTACGATCAGCCACATCACACTATACACCGGATTTTTACTCACCACCATCATAATGGCACTGAATAAAGCCAGTATACTTAAAAACCAGAATAGAAATTGGGTTGCGCTCATCAACTATTTTTTTCAGGTCTGTTCCCCCTGGCTTTTGCAAAAGCTTCGGGTTCTGTCAATGGATTGGGTATTAGCAATTCGGGTTTGCCGTATATAAATGTTTTCCTGTTGTAGTTGGATGGTACCATGGTTTCTGATAAATAAACAGCATCCTTCGGACAGGCTTCTTCACACAATCCACAAAAAATACAGCGCAGCATATTAATTTCATATCTGACCGCATATTTTTCTTCCCTGTATAAATGTTCTTCTCCGGGTAAACGTTCGGCAGCTTCCATCGTGATGGCTTCAGCGGGACAAGCTACGGCACATAATCCACATGCCGTGCAGCGCTCACGTCCTTCCTCATCCCGGTTCAATACCTGAACGCCGCGGAACACCGGGCTGAAGGGTCTTGTCTGCTCAGGATAATTGATTGTCGGTTTTTTCTTAAAAATATGTCCGAATGTTATGGCCATACCCTTGGCAATTGCCGGGATATATAATCGTTCCCAGAACGACATCGGCTTTCGCTCTACCTGTTTCGCTTTTGAAGTCAGTGCCTGCATAATTTTGTAAAATTATTTTTATCATATCAACCTTCCAAATCGTTTATCGTGGATCGTAGATCAATTAACGATACACGAATTAAAAAAGTCCGTATTGACGATACAATACCACAAATCCTGTTATAAGCATATTCAGTATCGCCAGTGGAATCAATGTTTTCCATCCCAGTCTCATCAGCTGGTCGTAGCGGAACCGGGGGATCGTCCACCGGACCCAAATGAAAAAGAAAATAAAAACACAAATCTTAAGAAAGAAACACAATACTTCGAGCGTCGCCAGCAGATTCTGTCCGTGAATGAGGCCGAAATTGGTATCATTCAAAAAAGGTATATCATATCCACCCCAGAAAATCGTGGCCATCACCGCACTGCTGATAAACATGTTTACATATTCGGCAAATAAATAAAAGCCAAGTTTCATGGATGAATATTCCTGGTGGTAGCCAAAGTTCAATTCACTTTCTGCTTCAGAGAAATCAAAAGGCGTACGGTTACATTCGGCAAAAGCACAAATGAGGAATATTATAAATCCCAGTGGCTGGTACGCTACATAATAGGTTTTATCCAGCTGCTGCTCAACGATCGTATGCAAACTCAATGATCCTGTAAGCATCAGCATAGCGATCAGCGTCAGACCCATGGCCAGTTCATAGGAAATTATCTGAGATGCTCCGCGAATGGCGGCCAGCAGAGAGAATTTATTATTAGATGCCCATCCGCCTATCATTACTCCGTAAACTCCCATACTCACCACGCCAAAAATATAAAGGATGCCAATATTCACATCGGCGATCTGAAGCGGAATATCGTGGCCGAAAGCGTGGATATTTCCTCCCCAGGGAACGACAGCGCTGGTCATCATTGCTGTGAGCATCGCAATACCGGGACCGAGTATAAATAAAAATTTATTGGAGAGATTGGGAACGATCTCTTCTTTCATGAACAATTTCAAACCATCAGCCAGCGGTTGCAAAATACCGAACGGACCTGCACGGGATGGCCCCCTTCTGTCCTGAATTGCAGCCGCTACTTTTCTTTCCGCATAAGTTTCATACATAGCCACAAGTAACGAAACAGCAATAATAATAGAAATGAGAATCGCCTTTTCAATGATCAGAAACCAGTCTACCGTTAGTAATACGTGCATTGGAACTAATAAAATTTCTTATACATTATATAATGTCTCAGATGATTCGCAAATGAAATAACAAATACGGCTGCAATAAATCCTGTAAGTATATCATT
>DATHNR010000635.1:0-3590 GCA_035485835.1 Puia sp. | reverse complement strand
CCCAACTTTCTTTTGGAGTCGCCAACGGATTTATCCTTACGGATACTTTGTATTTTAATAATACAGTATCTACTAAAACTGAGCTCGAAAACAATTGGATTATTCCGGTAAAAAATAGCTGGCTGGCATCGAGGATTGCTTTTCCAGAGGCTATCTCAAAATGAATAAATATAAGCGGAAGTAGCTCACCTGGTAGAGCGACAGCTTCCCAAGCTGTAGGTAGCGGGTTCGAGTCCCGTCTTCCGCTCTAAATGCTCTTGCCTGTCATCCTGTCATTTATTCCTTTGTTTTGATTAATTTTGCTATCCCAAAGAGAGCAATGGAAAGAGAGACAATGATAAAAGAACACGATGAAGAAAGACAGGGCGAAAGTTTTTCGCCTGATTCTGCATTGGATTCTTCAGTTGCCCGAAAATTTTATATTGAGAGCTATGGTTGTGCAATGAACTTTGCTGATAGTGAAGTGGTAGCTTCTATTTTACAGGGATCAGGATTCAGAGCGACCAGGGATTTTACGGAGGCAGACCTGATACTGGTCAATACCTGTTCCATACGGGAAAAAGCTGAGCAAACAATCCGCAGCCGGCTTCACATTTTCCGCCAGGCCAAGAGATCAAAACCCTCCATGCTCATTGCTGTCCTGGGTTGCATGGCCGAAAGATTAAAATCAAAATTTTTGGAAGAAGAAAAGCTGGTTGACCTGGTAGTAGGCCCTGATGCTTACCGCACGCTGCCCTTTTTAATTGAAGAAGCTGAGAGCGGTCAGAAATCTGTAAATGTCTTACTTAGCCGCGATGAGACATATGCCGATATCGCTCCTGTCAGATTGAATAGTAATGCTGTGAATGCTTTCGTAAGTATTATGAGAGGATGTAATAATATGTGCTCCTTTTGTGTGGTTCCTTTTACCAGGGGCAGAGAAAGAAGCAGGGATCCGGGTTCCATACTTTCAGAATCGAGAAACCTGTTTGAAAACGGATACAGGGAAGTAACACTCCTGGGACAAAATGTGGACAGCTATCACTGGTTTTCCGGTACGGAAGGAGAACCTGCAGTTGGTTTTGCAGAGCTGCTCAAAAACGTCGCACTGATATCGCCACTCCTGAGGGTTCGTTTTTCAACCTCACATCCAAAGGATATTACAGACGAGGTAATACATACGATTGCCCGTTATGAAAATATCTGCAATTATATTCATCTTCCTGTGCAGAGTGGATCCACCAGGGTTCTGCAAAGAATGAACCGCACTTATACGAGAGAATGGTACCTGTCAAAAATTAGGAGAATACGGGAATTGATACCGGACTGTGGTATAAGTTCAGATATTATTTCGGGTTTCTGTTCTGAAAATGAGGATGATCACCAGGAAACACTTTCGCTTATGCGCGAATGCCGTTTTGATATGAGCTATATGTATTTCTATTCCGAAAGACCTGGCACCCTGGCTGCCAGACGATATACAGATGATGTTCCGGAATATGAAAAGAAAAGAAGACTCGATGAAATTGTTAAACTTCAAAATAAAATCTCATATCAATCCAATTTGAATGACCTGGGAACAGTTTCCAGGGTTCTTATAGAAGGAGATTCAAAGAAAAGTTCTTCATTCTGGATGGGCAGGAATAATCAAAATAAAGTCGTTGTATTTCCCAAAAAAGCGCATGACTTTCAAAAAGGAGGCTACGCGCTGGTGAAAATTGAACAATGTACGGGAGCTACTTTAATAGGGAACTCCATTTAATCTATCTCTCCGGAAAGGCGGAGAAAAAAATACAATATGGAACTTCAGGTAATAAAAAACAGGTTTGGTATTATCGGTAATGCACCGGAACTCAATTTTGCATTGAGTGTTGCAGTACAGGTTGCAAATACTGACCTGACCGTTTTGATTTCGGGTGAAAGCGGCGTTGGCAAAGAAGTTTTTTCACATATCATTCATTCTCTTTCTGCAAGAAAGCACAATCCGTTTATCGCGGTAAACTGCGGTGCAATTCCGGAAGGTACTATCGATTCCGAATTATTCGGTCATGAAAAAGGATCATTTACAGGCGCTGTGGATTCCAGGAAAGGATACTTTGAAACGGTGAACGGTGGCACCATTTTTCTGGATGAAATCGGCGAATTACCTCTGGGAACTCAAGCCCGTTTGTTGAGAGTGCTGGAAGCAGGTGAGTTTATCCGTGTAGGTTCATCCAAAGTTCAGAAAACGGACGTTCGTGTAATAGCTGCGACTAATAAGGACCTGCTTCAGCTGACCGACCGTGGACGGTTTCGGGAAGATTTATATTATCGTTTAAGCACAGTACCGATTCGCGTGCCTTCATTGCGCGATCGAAAAGAAGATATACCACTTTTATTCAGAAAATTTGCTGTTGATTTTGCTGAACGATATAAAACTTCTCCGGTACAACTGGATGAAGACGCGAAAAATCTGTTAATACAGTATAGCTGGCCGGGAAATGTCCGTGAGTTAAAGAATATTGCTGAACAAATTTCTGTTTTATCCGAGGATAAATTGATAACTCAGCAGCAATTACGGAAATTTATACCTGAAAATCAGGGTAACCGCCTTCCAATGGTTCTGCCATCGGCTAATAATCAGGCGCCGAATGATTTTTCGAATGAAAGGGAAATTCTTTACAAATTATTTTTCGATATGAAGAAAGATGTAACAGAATTGAAAAAAATGTTCCTTGAAATATTAAAGAATCCATCCCTTGCAGCAGACACGCAGGAAGCCTTTGCAAGAGATTTAAAAGAACTAAAGCCGCAGGAACATTTTTCAGGTAATATCGGATCTCAGACATATCAAAATCAACCCGTGGTGATTCATAATAATGGTAATGGCCAAAATGAAATTCATCATCATGAAGAAGTAGAAGAATCGCTGAGTATAATGGATAAGGAAAAGGAACTGATCTTAAAAGCGCTTAAGAAACATAAAGGGAAACGTAAAGACGCTTCATCCGATCTTGGTATTAGTGAAAGAACACTGTATAGAAAATTAAAAGAATATGATATCAGTGAATAGGCAAAATATTTCAGCCATTTTTGTAAAACATTCCATTTGCCTGGTTTTAGTTTGCCTGGCGATGCATAGCTGTAAAATTTATTCATTTAAGGATGTTTCCATTCCACCCCAGGTGAAAACCATCCGGGTTGGATTTGTTGAGAACAGAGCCCGTTATGTTGATCCCACGTTGAGCCCGCAGCTGACCGATCAATTCAAACAGAAAATAAATAATCAGACTAAACTGACCCAGATTTTATCGGACAATGCGGACTATGATGTTACAGCCTATGTTTCAGAATATAATATCACCACGGCTGGTGTTTCCAGTCAGGCTGCTTCTATCGACCGGCTTACAGTGACGATACATCTTGCACTGAAAAACCGGCTGGCTGATCAGAAACTGGGGACACCCGATTTTGAAACCGATATATCAAGGAATTACGATTTCCCTGCAACACAGAGCGTGTCTGACGCGGAAGCGAGTTTAACACCTCAGATAGTTTCTCAAATGACGGATGACATGTTCAACCGTTTATTTTCTAACTGGTAATTATTAACTGATGAACAGCGGCTTGCC
>DATHNR010000634.1:0-3502 GCA_035485835.1 Puia sp. | reverse complement strand
CGGTTAAGTAAGGGGAAACGCTTAGTCGCTACAATTATTGTATTCATTACCAGCATATTGACAGGGGTCAATTTTTTAAGCTTTTTATAGAAAAATGTTCATATGGAGGATTTTGGCCTGTTTCACATTTCAGGATCCGTTCGTTTTTTTATCTATGTTTTTGTATGCAAGTCCGAATATCAATGGAAAAATAAGGAGTGAAAAAAGCATGGCGCACAGTATTCCTCCGATAACCACTCTTGCCAGCGGACGTGAACTTTCAGAACCGATCCCTGTTGAAATGGCTGCGGGAAATAATCCGATTGCCGCCATGAGTGCAGTCATCATGACCGGTCTTATTCTCAATTGTACTCCTTGTTTTATTGCTTCATAAATTGCATTCTGACCGCTTCTTATTTTTTCCATATTGTGTTTGAATACTGTTATCAGCAAAACACCATCCTGTATACAAATTCCAAACAGAGCGATAAATCCGATTCCTGCTGAAATACTGAAATCAGTTCCGGTAATAAGAAGGGCAACGATACCTCCAACAATTGCAAAAGGTACATTCAGGAAAACAAGAGCAGCATCTTTGAAATTTCCGAACATCACAAATAATAAAAGGAATATCAGAGTCAGGCTGATTGGAACTACTTCGGCCAGTCTGTTCTGTGCTCGTCTCTGGTTTTCGAAATCTCCCTGCCACACCATGGAGTATCCTTTTTTGAGTTTCACAACTGCATCAGTTTTCTCCTGCGCCTCTGCAATGGTGCTGCCCATATCGCGACCACGGACTGAAAATTTCAAAGCAGCATATCGTTCATTATCATCTCTGAAAATCAGACACGCACCGGTCTTTTTCTTTATGGTGGCAATTTCACGGATAGGAACTTTTGATCCGCTTTGAGTCGGTACCATGATATTTGCGATATCTGTTTGATTTTTCCGGTACTCTTCAGGAAACCTGACCTTGATATCGAATTTCTGGATTCCTTCATAAAGCTGGGTGACAGCCTTTCCGCCGATGGCCATTTGAATGACCGCATCTGCATCGGCTGTCGCAACTCCATAAAGGGCCATCTTATCCTGATCGAGATCTATGTCCAATTCCGGCTGCCCGATATTTTTGATCACGCCCAGGTCAGAAATGCCATTTACTTTTTTCAGGATGTTGTATACCTCAGTTAGTTTTTCTTCAGAATAGTCAAGCGAATCACCAAATATTTTCACGCAAATGGATCCCTTCACACCGGATACCGCCTCCTCCACATTATCGCTGATCGGCTGTGAGAAATTGAGATCTACACCGGGAATGATGGATATGCGCTTTTGCATTCTGTCCACCAGCTCCTCTTTCGATATCTGATGTTTCCATTGTTCTTCCGGATATAGAATCACATCAAATTCATTATTGTAAAATCCTGTAACATCGGTTCCGTCATCAGGTCTTCCTGTTTGGGAGGCCACATGTTTGACCTGAGGGAATTCCATAAGCATTCCCCTGATCTGATCAGCAACCTCACTGGATTTTTTTAGTGATGCACTATAAGGAAGTTGTGCCCTTATCCAGATTGCTCCTTCATCCAGCTCAGGAAGGAATTCACTTCCCAATAATTTGAATGCATAAAAACCCAGAATGATCATCAGGGCTGAAGAAATAAGTACAAGTTTTTGATGTTTGTAATTGTATTGAAACCCAAACATCATGATCCTGTGGAAAAACTCCAGGATGGGATTATGTTTCTCATGAATATTCTTCCGGAGAAGCATATTTATGAGTACGGGTACCAGGGTCAGGGTTGTAATAAGAGCACCCAGTAAAGCAAATCCGAGTGTGTACGCCAAAGGCGAAAACATTTTTCCTTCCACTTTCTGAAAGGAAAAAATGGGAAGTAAGGCAGTGATGATAATGACTTTTGAAAAAAAGATGGCTTTGCCCAGTTCGGCTCCTTTCATTTTGATCAAACCCATTTTAGTGAGTTTGTTGAATCGCTCCATCCCAACTTCTTTTGCTTTCTTATCGAGTACAACAAACATCCCTTCTACCATCACTACCGCTCCATCTATAATAATCCCAAAATCAACTGCCCCCAGTGATAAAAGATTGGCCGACATGCCCATCAGGTGCAGGCAGATAAAAGAAAACAACAGGGATATCGGGATGATGATGGAGACAATAACAGTCGTTCTCCAATTAAACATAAAAAGAGAAACCAGCAGTGTAACCAATAAAATTCCTTCTACCAGGTTATGGAGAACTGTATTTGTTGCATAGCTGATCAGGTCTTCACGATTATAGTAGGGAACAATTTGCGTGTCGGGAGGCAACACTTTTTGATTGATCTTGATAATTTTCGACTTTAAGGCTTTGATCACTTCAGCCGCATTTTCTCCTTTGCGCATAAGAACAATTGCTTCTACTACGTCATTGTCATCTTTAACAACTCTCTTTCCGTCCACAATCATATCATCCGAACGTCCAACCTGGCCCAGTCTTGGTTGATTTGAAATCTGAACATCAGCCACATCCTTTATGAGTACCGGAATTCCATTTATATTTTGAATGATGATATTTTTAATTTCATTGATATCGTTGAGCAGCCCGATTCCACGCACCACGTAGGCCTGGGAATTATCCACAATAACATCGCCTCCGATATTGAAATTGGTTCTGCTTACAGCGTTATAAACATCGAGTTCAGAAATGCCGAGGGAATTTAATTGGCCCGGATTCACTCTTATCTCATAAGCTTTTACCATGCCTCCAAAACTTACGATGTCCGCGATACCGGGTACTGCACGTATTTGTCTGTCCACCACCCAATCCTGCATGGTCTTGAGCTCTCTCGGATCCCGGCCAATGGAACTTTTTAGCGTGTACCTGAATATTTCTCCGGTAGGCCCGGTGGGGGGTTGTACTCCCGGACTGATATTGTCGGGAAGTGTAACATTGACGAGCATATTATTTACCTGTTGCCGCGCATAACTGTCCTGCACTTCATCTTCGAAAATTAACTTAACCATGGAAAGTCCGAATACACTGGTGGAGCGAAGGCTTGTCTTTTTTTGAACAGAATTCAGACCCATTTCAATCGGGATGGTGACAAACTTCTCAACTTCTTCAGCACTACGGCCCGGCCATTGTGTGATGATCGTGATTTCTGTATTTGTTACATCAGGAAATGCTTCGATGGACATATTCCTGAATGTTATGATCCCGTAAATGATCAAAAGTGCGGTCGCAAAGAGTATAAAATATTTATTCTTTAAAGAAAATGCGATTATTTTCTGTATGATCTTTTGCATAAAATCAGATTGTTGCAAATAGAATTGCAGGTTGTATCGATCAATATCAATCAGATTCGTTCCAGTGAAAGAACGATTACAACTGAATGAATTTGATCATGATATTTTTGGAGCGGAGAAAAGAAAATCCCTGTCAGGAGGAGGGGATTGGACTTCAGAAAATACAGCCTGAAGAATATCTGAAGTAAATGGAAAAATTATGCGATTGGTTTTT
>DATHNR010000633.1:0-2295 GCA_035485835.1 Puia sp. | reverse complement strand
ATTGAGGTTAGCGGGTGTAAAATGCCTGCTGAAAAACGGATCAAGAAAATTTCGCTGATACTGCAGGGCAATATTTTGCACGGTATATAAAAGTTCAATATTGCCTTCGTATTGGGATATATATCTGATAATTTCGGAATTTGAAAATTGTTTCAGATGCAGTTCGTTTTTCACTGCTGTAATGGCCCCAAGGGATGGATGAAATGGCCACATATTATGTGCATTAATGGCAACCTGCTGCAATTTTTTTGTTTCCAGTTTTTCAAGGGGTACCTGCAAAAGATTAAATAGGGTATCGCTGCTTCTCAATATTCTTTGTTCGTTTTCTATTATATTATTTAACCTGTTAGTATCTACCTTCAGGTCCTGCACCATTTGTGATGTGAGTTGTCTAACATGCTCGTTATTGGTAATATCCTCCCTGATATTTTCAGCAAAAAAACCCAGCATGACTGCAATAAATATCATAAGGCCTTCCAACAGGTATTCTTTCCAGGGCTTGGGTTTGTGATCCAGCTGGGGATGGTGGTGTACTTCCATTTCAGTTGAAGGTGATGGTGTAGAAATTTGTATATCGTTCGGATCTTCCGGCCAGGTTTCTTTCGCTGGTTTATCTGAATCCAACTGATCTTCTGTGCTCATAAATTTCCAAAGCTAATGTTTTAAAGTAAATAAAGGGATTGTTGTGATCCTTCCATTCAGTGATAAGAGGAAGATGATTCAAATATAGAAAAAGGCCCTTAGAAAAAGGCCCTTTCATTGATTATAACCACCTGATATTTCAGATGACCTTCTTTATTATTTTGTAAATTCCTGGACTACTTCCATTTCATCTTCATTCACACGAAGTTTCCTGATGGAATTTTTATCCTGAATTTCTACAATATAAAATGTCTTTTCATTATCCAGGTCGATCTGATTCACATATACAATAGTTGAATTATAATAGACAGATTTAATTCTTTCAGCAACAGTTTTATTCAGCCTGCTGCCATCATATCCTGAAATGGTGTAAGTCCAGTTTCCCTGTGGCGTGTAGAAAGCCCGGTAGATTATATTATTCAAATGAAATCTGCATACGAGAGATTTGTTGTCAGGCATTGACCATTCGGGTCCGCTGGCTGACTGGTAAACTTTTTTAAAGGAATTTTCCGCTTTCCGGTTTACGGAAACAACTGTTGCTGTTCCTGATCTTGCAGAAGTCCCATCATCATTGATTGAAGAGCCACGTGAATTATTCATGGCGATTTGCGCGCGGCTGGCGGCTGGTGTCATTGACATAAAAATAATGGCAACAAGCAGGATTAAGTTTGACTTTTTCATTTTGTAAGATTTAAATTTTGATTGATCTTTTTGTTTCTGAAACAAATCTATATCGACAATCAAACCTTTCCCAGTCAGATTGCGTAGAATGCTGATTTGAAGTTTGCATGGAAGAATAGAATGAGTAAAGGTTTCTTTTAAAGACGGTTTGGCTGCAGTTTTTGGAGTAACATTTCTTTACGGCTGCGGGAGACATCTATATTCGTGCCGTCTGACATGACGAGATAACCGCCTTCTCCTTTTAGATATTTATGTATTTCATTGAGATTAACGAGGAAAGAGTTGTGAACACGCAGGAAAGAATAATCAGAAAGCAATTCTTCCACATCCTTCATGGTACGCGAGGCAGTCAGCTTTTTATTATTTTTAAGAAAAAAATTGGTGTAGTTGCTGTCCGAAGAACAGCTGATGATAGAATCAATTTCCACCATTTGCAATCCTTCCATGGTGGGCAGTGCGATTTTTTTAATGGGGTTCCTGGGAAGATTGAATTTTTGGAACAGCATCTCCAGTTGAAGTTCAGTGGGGCTCTGAAGACTTTTGGATACTTTAGCAACCGCCTGGATCAGTTCTTCCCTGTCTATCGGTTTTAATAAATAATCCAATGCACTAAAGCGGATGGCTTTAATGGCATATTGATCGTAGCTGGTTGTAAATATTAAGCCGAAATTTATAAAATGAACTTTTTCAAGAAACTCGAATCCATTCATATAAGGCATTTCGATATCGAGGAAAACGAGCTGCGGTTTATATTTATCCAGTGCTTCGAGAGCTTCCGCGCCGCTATGACAGACGGCTTCTATGGATAGTTCAGGGCAAAAATTTCCTATCATGATTTCAAGGGTCTCACAACAATAAGGTTCGTCATCAACGATAATTGCTTTAATCATGATTTGTCAATTTAATATTGGGATATGATTCTCTTGAAATTTCATTATTCTGAAGAAATTTTATTTTAAGACTGACCTTAGT
>DATHNR010000632.1:0-3305 GCA_035485835.1 Puia sp. | reverse complement strand
CTCTTCGTGATCTTGAGTTGACGCATACTCATGGGCAGGTAATTTTAAAGGGTTATAGGTTTAAAAAGTTCTTCTGATTTCAGATATATGGATATCAATAAAAACGTATAAATGAATCTTTTCTTATAATGAAAATAAAAGATTGCATGTACCCTAGTCAATATAAGGATTCAGCTTCAAAATTCCAAATGAGAATCATGTTAAAGATCTGATTCTCAAGACTTTCCCATTTTGGGCATGGATGATTTCTTCATTATCAGCACATTCCGGAGAATTAAAAAAAATTTCAGGTCATCAAATATTTATCTATAATTGCAGCCCACGAACAATAGCACAATTAGATGAGCAAGAAACAGCAGTTTACGTTAGAATATTCGTTAAAGTGCCCCCCTTCCATTTTATACGAGTTTTTGAGTACCCCGGCCGGACTTCAGGAATGGTTTGCAGATAAGGTAGATGAACGGGATAATATATTCAGTTTCTCATGGAATGGTTCGACCACCAAGGCCGAAGTATTGGAAAGTGAGCTGGATAAATTCGTGCGGTTTCACTGGTCCGATTCTCCGGTAGAAGAATTTTTTGAATTCAGGATTGAAAAATCTGATATCACCAATCAAACGATTCTTCTGATTAAAGACTTTGCGGATAAAAAAGATATAAAGGATCAGACCCAGCTTTGGAGCTACCAGGTGAAAGATCTCTTTCACAGACTAGGCAATTGACGGTTTACGGATGATCCCGCACGTGCGGGAACGGTTGACGGTTCCATATTCTCACACGCTCACACTTTCACACTTGCTTTAGGCTTTGAGCTTTAGGCTTTAGGCTTTTTAAGCTTAAATTTGCGCGGTGATAAAAAAATTAGACAAATTAATTGTCGGTTCTTTCATAGGTCCGTTCATCGCTACATTTTTTATTACCCTGTTTGTCCTGGTTCTTCAGTTTTTCTGGCTTTATATTGACGACATCGTAGGTAAGGGCCTTGATTTATTTACGATCGGTACTTTTATATTATATGTCTGCGCAACACTTGTCCCGCTGGCATTACCCCTGGCGGTATTACTTTCTTCCATAATGACTTTTGGAAACCTGGGTGAAACATTTGAACTGGTAGCTATCAAATCTGCCGGTATCCCACTTCTTCGTTTCATGCGACCACTTTTCATAACCTCTTTATTCATTTGCGGAATTGCATTCATGTTCAATAATTATATCATTCCGGTCGCCCAGCTTAAAATGCAAACGCTCAAATTTGATATCATCGTTTCCAAACCGGCATTCGATATTAAAGAAGGAGTTTTCTACGATAAAATAGATGGTTATATCATTAAGATTGGAAGAAAAGAAAAAGACGGTGCCAACATTCATGATATCCTGATTTATCAACATAATTATAACCTGTTGCAGGATAATATCATCGTGGCCGAGAGTGGAAAAATGACTATTTCGAAGGACAAGAAATTCCTGGAGTTCAATCTGAAAAACGGTTGGAATTACCAGGAAAAAGGTCAGAGAAATTCTATCAATACACAACTCATTAGAATGGGTTTTAAAGAATATAAAAAAGTATTCGACCTGAGTTCCTTCAAACTCAATAAAACAGATGACAGCACTTTTAAAAATAATTACCAGATGCTTAATATGCGGCAACTGGCAACAACAATTGATTCTCTTGAAAAAATAACAGCGTCTTATAAGAAACAGACTAAAAATCTACTGAAACCAAATATCCCGATATTGAAATATCTGGATAGCCCCTGGAAAGCGGAGCCTGTGGCAGCAAGGGTAGATTCTTTTCAACAGATCCTTCCGGATTCAGTCTTTCATCCCCTGTTGATGAAAGCATATAATATCATCAGCAATATCAAAGGCAATACAGATATTTCCGCCGTCAATTATGATAATGATCGTAAGAACCTGCGCATGCACCTGATGAAATGGCATGAAAAAATTACAATGTCCATAGCCTGTCTTGTTCTTTTCCTGATTGGTGCACCGTTAGGTTCCATTATTCGCAAAGGAGGTATCGGTCTTCCATTGATCTTCGCTGTCATATTTTTTGTAATCTTTTTTTTGCTGAATAATTTCGGCAGTAAACTTGTTAAGGAAGATGTGATGCAGCCTTTCGCAGGAATGTGGATGGCCACCTTTGTGCTCCTGCCAATAGGCATTTTTCTTACTTATAAAGCCATGAATGATTCACAGCTTTTTAACAGGGAGTTTTATAATCGCCTGTTGAAAAAATTCCGCAAACCAAAGCCCGTAGAAAATAATGTGTAAGCTCTTTATAAAAAGGGATCATTAACATCTGGATTAGGGCTTATTCCTTTTACATTTGCAGACAAATTATTTCGTGGATAAAAGCAAAGAAACCCTCCGCATTCAGTCCTGGATTCTTTTTATTGCAGTGCTTTTGTTTTCCATAAAAATTATTGCCTGGTGGCTCACAAGGTCAGTTGCCATCCTCACAGATGCGCTTGAAAGTATTGTAAATGTGATTGCAGGAATTGTAGGCCTGTATAGTTTAACTATTGCCTATAAACCGCGTGACAGCAATCATCCCTACGGGCACGGCAAAGCAGAATTTCTTTCAGCTGCCATCGAAGGCACACTAATTATGTTGGCTGGTGTTTTTATCATTTATGAGGCAGTAAGCCAGCTCATTCATCCAAAAGAACTGCAACAGCTCAACTATGGTATATTGCTGGTGGGCATTTCTGCTATTATTAATTTTGTGGTGGGTTATTATGCTGTAAAAAAAGGCAGGGAAAATAATTCTGAAGCTCTCGAGGCCAGCGGACATCATCTGAAGTCTGATACTTATTCCACACTTGCAATCATCGTTGGACTTTTCCTGATTTATTTTACACATATCCACCAGCTTGACAGTATCATAGCAATCATTATGTCAGTTGTCATCATGATTATCGGCTATCGGATAGCCAGAAAATCCGTGGCGGGAATTATGGATGAAGCTGATGAAAAAATTCTGGGGAAAGTAATTGCCCGTTTAAATAACAGCCGCCAGTCAAATTGGATCGATATTCATAATCTGCGGGTAATAAAATTCGGAAATGTTCTGCATGTTGATTGTCATATGACTGTTCCCTGGTATTTAAACGTTCGTGAAGCTCACGAAGAAATCGACAAACTGCGTAAACTTATTCAATCCGAATTTGGATCCGTGATGGAATTTTTTGTTCATTCAGACGGATGCATCCCGGACTGTTGTCCTGTTTGCATAAAAACTGACTGCCATGTACGCGAACATCCTTTCATTAAAAAAATTGAATGGGAAATGCAAA
>DATHNR010000631.1:0-4929 GCA_035485835.1 Puia sp. | reverse complement strand
ATTCCGGTTATTGCAGTGCTTAAAATTATATTCGACCGTGTAGAAAGTCTGAAACCCTGGGGAGTACTTCTGGGTGAAGAAGGGAAAACAACGCATTTAAAAACAATTCAACCGAAAGTTGAGTTGGATTCCACAGTGGTTATTAAATCAGATAACTGAATTAAAAGAAGTGTAAAAATTCTACAATTTTGCAGCGTCCGTATATTCTTTAAATGCTTTTATTGTTTGCTGCAGTGATTCTTCCATTTGCTTTTTATTCAGCAATTCGACCTGGTACATGCCATTGGTCATAAGGCATACGAGGATTTCATGACCGGGTCCGCTTGCGATATATGGATTTTGATCAATGAAGGCGGGATACATTTCATGCTCTGTAATTAGTTTCTCAACCTGCTCACGACTTAAGTCATGCAATTTTAAGGACATCCGTAGGGTTTTTTCAAATTTCATAAAATTATGCAGGAATCAATGACAGGGGCATTAATGATTTATAAACCAATTGTTAATATTCTACTAACCCTGAAAGTTTGCGTTGAAAAACTTGCTTTATTACCGTATTTAAACTTAAAATATTATGCAGGAACAATTACATTTGTAATATGACAGTATTGAAAAATGTGCAGTTTTCGAAATTGATAAAAGCAGAAGGAAGATTGAGAGAGTTCAATTTCAGAAAGAGTAATGGAATAGCAGGCCCCGTATATCATATTGATGTAAGTGATGACAGGGGAAATCGTTACTATATTAATATGCTGCTGGAAGATAACGCATGGACCGTACAGGAAAAAAATCTTCCTCCATGGATACAGGAAGCAGTTGTCCAGTTTCATCCGGCCATTATCGAACAGGAAGGATAATCAATCCTGTAAAATTATTCAATATCATTTTCTTTCCACGCGAACGGCTGTGCCATATGCCAGTACTTCTGTAACTCCATTCATCACTTCATTTGCATCATAACGCATATTAATAATGGCATTGGCCCCTATTTCATCTGCATGTTGTATCATGTGCTGAAATGCTTCTTCTCTGGTTCTTTCACAAAGGCTTACATAGATCGAAATTTTTCCTCCGAAAATGGTTTGCAATCCTCCGGCCATATTTCCAAGTAAACTTCTGGAACGGACCGTAATACCCCTAACCACACCCAGATTCTTCGATATTTGGAATCCTTCTAACGAGATGCTGGTAGTAATCATAGAAGCGTCAATCATATGGAGTTTTTTATTTGATTTCAAAAATAAGCTCATTTTAGTATACCCTTTGAGAAGAGTATTCTGTTATTCTTTTTTGAACCATTGCTACACGTTAGCTTATTCCTGACAGGGGTATTGAGAAGGCTATCAACCAATAAGAAAAGGCAAAATGTCTACTAAGCATATACCCTTAGTATTCATTGTGCTATCCATTCATTATTTCTAATATTCAGACAATGTGCAGCAATAAATTTCAACTCTTACCCGTTTTATTTTTAACCCAAAGACACCAAATATGAAAAAATTACTTTTTTCAGTATTCGCTATTTGCCTTTCCCATTTTGCATTTTCCCAAACATTTATGCAGGGCGTTGGTATAAACGTCGTACTTCAATCATCAGCCGGTTCTTCAGCAGATCCGGTAGGAGGTATCATGTATTCTCCGAGAGTAAATTTTATGGAAACAGGTAACACATCATTCAGTGTTGGTATTCCATTAAGTTTTGGAATTTCAGGTACCTATAACAGCCAGGATTATACTGACAATACACTTGGATTGATGCTCGATGTTCCATTAATGTTCAATTATAACTACGGCGCAGGATCCACAAAAGAAGCAGAAGATAAATTTGGATTTTTTGGCGGCGTGGGATTTGGTTATCATACCAATCAATATACAGCAACGGACGAAAGCGGATATGACTATACGAGTAAAATGGCCGGATTCGGCCCTGTTGGAAATGCAGGCGCCCGAATGGCTGTCGGACATGGAAGTCATAATTTAGAACTTCGCTTTTCCTATATGAAGACTCTGGATCTCAGCAAATCGAATATTATGGGATTTGGATTCCTGTTTAATTTTTAAACGGGATTCACAGCATACCATACCTGTTATTAATATAATCCCAATTTATTACAGACCACCAGGCCGTAATATAATCAGGTCTTTTATTTTGATATTTCAAATAGTAAGCGTGTTCCCAAACGTCGAGACCAAACAGCGGCAGACCCTTGCTTTCGCTGATATCCATTAGTGGATTATCCTGGTTTGGTGTTGAGATTACATCGAGTTTGCCATCTTTTTTTACAATAACCCAGGCCCATCCGCTACCAAAACGGCCTTTGGCTGCATCATTGAATTTAGTTTTCAAGGCATCGAGTGAACCAAAATCTCTCTGGATAGAAGCAGCAAGAGCAGCAGAAGGAACAGCACTCTTGCCCGGGGAGTTCATTAGTTCCCAAAAAAGTGAATGGTTATAATGGCCACCAGCGTTGTTTCTCATTTTCACTGAATATTTAGAAATGGAAGCAAGCAAATCTTCCAGAGGGACTTTCGAAATATCTACCTTTTCAGCATCTACTGCTTCAGCCAGGTTTTTAGCATAGGTTGCCGCGTGTTTGGTATAATGTATTTCCATGGTCATTGCATCAATCGCAGGTTCCAGGGCTGCAAAAGCATAAGGCAACGGACGCTGTTTATAAGGAACCGGATCTGGTGAATTATTATTTTTTTTATGCGGAGTATCAGTATTGGCGAGTGCAGTGAGAACTGAACCCGATAATCCGGCAACGACTCCTGCTTTGCCTGCCGTATTGATAAATGCCCGTCTTGATAAATCCTGATTTGACATAACTGGTTTTTTTAGTTTTGTAATTTAAGTTATTCCAATGAAAAAGGCCTAAAGCTCAAGGCCAAACGCCGAACGCTTCACGCCTACAGGTTTAACATGCAAAAATTCTACCATGGGTCATCGTTCAACGGCCAACGGTCATCGATACAAGAGGTATTTAATTCTTTTGCTCTTAAATCTTGAAAGGGCCGGTTCCCAGCTATTTCGGATTTCTTTTTCTGAAATTCCGGCAATAATTTGTTTACGGAGCAATGTATTGCCCGCTAATTTGTCAAAATTGCCGATCTGTCTGCTTTGGGAGGCATCAAAGAATATTTCCTTTTTGGGATACGCCTGGTAACTATCAATTAACCACTGCAGATTAATTTCTTTTTTTTTGCGTAGTGTGTCAGTATTATAATTTTCCAGGTTCAGACCATAACAAACAGAGTCCTGATATAACGGATGCTCACTCATACCGGGAATGGACTCAGGTCTGAAACTAAATGAATATATTCCTGCCAATGCAGGAGCTCCTATCATTGTAAAGGGCCGGTGGGTGCCTCTTCCCAGGCTTATAACAGTCCCCTCAAAAAGACATAGGCTGGGGTAGAGGAGGATAGATTGTGCAGTATTAAGATTGGGAGAAGGGGAAACGGGTAAGTTATATTCCGATTCGTGTGTATAATTCTCCAGTTTGATAATAGTTAAATCACATTTAGCTTTATTCGATAACCATTCTTCCCCGTTGATCATTAAAGCCAATTCTCCAATGGTCATACCATGAGCAATCGGAATTGGCTGAAGTCCTACACCGGAACGTAAAGAATCTTCCAGCACCGGACCATCAACTAAATAACCATTGGGATTCGGACGATCCAGGATCAGAAGAGGTTTATTAAAATTGGAGCAGGATTGCATCACTCGTTGCAAGGTGATGATATAAGTAAAAAAACGGGCGCCTACATCCTGTATGTCAAATACAATAATATCAACATCCTGCAAATCTTCCCTGGAAGGCATTGATTTTTTGCCATATAACGATACAATCGGGAGACCTGTTACCGGATCAAAACTGTCAGAAACAGTTGCACCATTACTTGCATTTCCTCTGAATCCATGTTCCGGTCCGAATACCTTTACAACGTGAATACCTGCATGCAGAAGACTATCCACCAGAGGTGTTCCGGCGATCTGTGAAGTTGGATTCGCCACTACAGCAACTCTTTTGGTAAACAATATTGGAAAATACTTATTAGTCTGTTCTGCTCCGGTATGAATCTGATTATTGACCTTCTGCGCAGTTGAAGGAATGCAGTTCGCAATAAGGAAAAAATATAAAATTGTTTTTTTCAATATCCCCCCTTTAAGAATTTGGTTCCACAGAAACTGTTAATCATATATTTTCATTGCAACTCCTTCCACAATTCCCTTAGGTAAAAGCCAAGCAAAAAAAGCACTGAACTTGTTCATAATTCCGGTGATCACTTCAGGTTTCTTTTGAAAAAGGCATTCAACTGAAATCATTGCTACGTTTTGTGGTGACATATTAAAACGTTCAGCAGCCTTTCGGCCCTTTGGTCCAATGTGGGCGCGGTTTACAAAATTTGTATCAGTTGGTCCCGGACAAACGCAGGTAACTGAAACATTTGTTTTTTTCAGTTCCTGATAAAGTCCCCTGCTGAAGCTTAGCACATAGGCTTTGGAGGCCGCATAGGTTGATAACATTGGAACAGCCTGATAAGAAGCGGTGCTGCCAATATTAAGAATATAACCCGCACGCTGTTTGAGAAGTAATGGCAGGAATAAACGTGTTAGTTTGGTTAAAGTTATAATATTAAGGTCCAGCATTTCAGCATGTTCTTCAGCCGAATAATTTTCAAAACTTCCGCTCAGACCATATCCTGCATTGTTTATAAGAATTGAAACTTCAAATTGATTTTCAATTACCCATTCGAGAACTGCTTCAGCTGCCCGTTCTTTAGCAAGATCGATAGCAAACCAATGGCAGTTTCTTTTCGAAGCTGAATGAATTTCTGTTGAAACCTTTTCCAGTGCATCTGCTGACCGGGCTACAAGCAGGAGATCATATCCACGTCCCGCCAGGATTTCTGCAATAGACT
>DATHNR010000630.1:0-5189 GCA_035485835.1 Puia sp. | reverse complement strand
TCTTCCTTTGAAAAATATATGATTCGTCACCGCGAAAGTTTTACAAAAGAACAATTCGCACGCAGAATGGAATACGGACAAATTGTTTTACCTGCATACTATGAAAAATATATTCATTCCTGGAATAAGATCGTGAGCATAGAAAAAATCATCAGCAATGTGGCCATTGAAGGTGTACCCGCGAAGGGCAAACTGGATAAACTTGAGTTTGATGGGAAAATGGTAAATGTCGTTGATTATAAAACCGGCAATCCCGATAATGCTAAAACAAAAATCAAGGGGCCTTCGGAAAAAGATCCGCTCGGAGGCGATTACTGGCGTCAGGCTGTATTCTATAAACTCCTGGTGGACAGGAGTCCCTTTGGATGGCAGGTTGTGAGTACTGAATTTGATTTTATCGAACCTGACTCAAAGAAAAACTACAAAAAAGAAAAAATATTTATCAGTCCCGAAGACGAAGCTTTTGTTATTCGCCAGATTACGGAGACCTGGGAAAAGATCCGGAACCATGATTTTTATACCGGTTGTGGGAAGGAGGATTGTCACTGGTGTAATTTTGTAAAAACCAATAAGCTGGATATCAACGCGCCGATTGCTGAAGAAGAAGAGGAACATCAAAGTTTATAAAATCATAAATCTGTATAAATCCCGCTTGCCTCCAGTAAGTTTGCAGACCAAGCACATGAAGCGATTCATCATTTTTTTTCTGGTCTGCCTCGCCCTGATGCGTGTCCCTTTTATCACAGGTTGTGCTAACATCGTTCCTCCCAGTGGCGGACCCAAGGATACCCTTCCGCCTGTTCTGATAGAGGCTGATCCTGAAATGCGTGCGCTGAATGTACCTGTTAACACGAATAAGATCGTATTAAATTTTGACGAATACGTTGATCTGAAAGATATCAGTAAAAACCTGATCGTTTCTCCCGTTCCTAAACAAATGCCCATCGTCCATTCCCATCTAAAGATCATTACCATTACCATAAAAGATACTCTTCAACCCAATACTACCTATGCGCTTAATTTCGGAAAGGCCGTTGTCGATGTGAATGAAGGTAATATTCTGAAGAATTTTACTTATGTATTTTCCACTGGCAGTTATATTGATTCTCTTCAGTATAGCGGCCGGGTAATCATGGCAAATACGGGAAAACCAGATAGTACGCTGATCGTAATGTTACATTCCCAGTTGGCTGATACGGCGGTTGCGAAATTCAGGCCCAGGTACATAACACGACTTGACAGCGGAGGAAATTTTACTTTCAAAAATATAAGACCTGATATCTATGCATTATATGCTTTGGAGGATCAATCAGGAATGCACTTGTATACATCGAAATCACAGGTCTTTGCTTTTGCTGATAGTCCCGTTGACCTTAGAGTAAGTACAAAGCCGCTTCTTCTTTATGCTTTTGCAGATACGAGTGATTTAAAACATCCGAAAAAACCCGTAGCACCGGCACCTGCCAAAAAAGAAAAAGAAGATAAGGAGAAAGTAAAACGACTGATCGTTACCGGAAATATTCCAAATGGTCTTCTGGATCTGCATAACCAGCTTGAACTGACTTTTGCATTACCCATCAGGGATTTCGATTCTACAATGGTCCGATTAACAAATGACAGTTTTCAGGATTTCAAAGACATTCATTTTGAATTTGACAGCACAAGTAAAAAGTTAACGATATACCATGCGTGGAAAGAAGATACCCGTTATCATCTTGTCCTGCAGAAAAATTTTGCGGATGATACGCTCGGCGAGAAATTATTAAAAATTGACACGATACGATTTAAAACCAAGGCTGAATCTGATTACGGTAATCTCCGCTTACGATTCAAAAACCTGGACCTGAGCCGCCATCCCGTTCTGCTCTTTATTCAGGGTGAAAAGATCATTTTGTCTTCTGTAATTGGAAGATCGTATCGCTATAACAACAAACTTTTTGAACCCGGGGATTATGAACTCCGCATACTCTACGACACGAATCAGAATGGCGTCTGGGATCCTGGTGATTTCTATAAACACCTACAGCCTGAGATTGTAGTGCCCATCAGGAAAAAGCTTTCTGTCAGGGCAAACTGGGACAATGAAGTGGATATATCTTTGTAATTTTATAGCATGCAATTTTCATCGGCTCTGTTGGAAACGGCGGTAAATGAATTCGCCAAATTGCCGGGTATCGGCAAGAAAACGGCTCTCCGTCTTGTACTTCATTTATTAAAACAGGATCCTGCTGCAGCAAAGGCATTTGGAGAAACCATCCTGAAAATGCGGCAGGATATAAGGTTCTGTCATCGCTGCCATAATGTGGCCGATGCTGATATCTGCTCCATTTGTGCCAACTCTATGCGCAGAAAGGATATGATCTGCGTGGTTGAAACCATAAGGGATGTGATTGCAATTGAAACTACATAGCAATTCAGTGGAACCTATCATGTTCTCGGGGGCGTTATTTCTCCTTTAGACGGAATCGGTCCCGACCAGCTTGCCATTGATTCACTGATTGACCGGATTCAGAAAGAAGACGTTACAGAAATTATATTTGCCCTCAGTCCCAATATTCAGGGCGATACTACCATATATTATATACAGAAAAAACTGGCCGCCTTCCCCGTTAAAGTCACTACCATTGCCCGGGGTATTTCCTTTGGCGGTGAGCTGGAATATGCCGATGAAATGACTTTGGCACGGTCTATCTCCAACAGGCTGCCGGTTGAGAGTTATGTTTCACATCGTTGATCGTTTATCGTGGATCGTGGAACGCGTTGTTATCCGACAGACGATCCACGATCCACGACCTACGAGTTTTGGGATTCACTTATAATGTTGTAATTTTGCCTTTCAACAGGCAGATTTGTTTATTGTTCGGCCTGGCAGCTTGGAAGATTAACTGAACTAATAAACGCCAGGTAAGTCCTACATACTTTTCCTTCCGTTTCAGTTAATCTGCTTTGCAGTCATCCCAACATCAGCGATCCGCATTAAAATTGCAACATCATGTCAAATATCGAATCGGCATTGGAATCCCGTATACTCATCATCGATGGTGCGATGGGAACGATGATTCAACGGTATAAACTGGAGGAAGCAGATTACCGGGGTGAACGTTTCAAAGACTGGCCTTCGGACCTGAAGGGAAATAACGACCTGCTTTCAATTACACGTCCCGATATCATTCGCACCATTCACAGAGAATACCTGGAAGCAGGTGCGGATATCATTGAAACAAATACTTTCAGCAGTACGTCCATTGCACAGGCGGATTACAATATGCAATCCCTGGCCTATGAATTAAATGTCGCATCAGCAAAAGTTGCGCGTGAGGCCATTGAAGAATTTACGCTGAAGGCAGAAGGCTTAAGGCCTAAGGCTAAACCGGTCAACGGTCATCGGTCAACGGTCATCGATAAATATGTCGCCGGCGCCATCGGCCCTATGAACAAAACCCTGTCTCTTTCTCCCGATGTCAACAACCCCGGATTCAGGTCTGTGAGTTTTGATGAGGTTTCGGATGCATATTATGAACAGGTCAGGGGATTGGTGGATGGTGGCGTGGATCTTCTATTAATTGAAACCATTTTTGATACCCTGAATGCTAAGGCAGCCATTTTTGCTATAAAGAAATATTTCCGTGATACAAAAAAACAAGCCCTGCCCATCATGATCAGTGGCACGATCACGGATGCCAGTGGCAGAACGCTTAGTGGTCAAACGCTCGAAGCCTTTTATACTTCTATTGCACATGCAAGACCAATTAGCGTTGGACTTAACTGCGCATTGGGTGCAGCAGAAATGCGGCCACATATTGCTGAACTTTCCAAAATCGCTACGTGCTATACCTCGGCATATCCCAATGCAGGACTTCCGAATTCCATGGGTGCCTATGAAGAAGAGCCGGAAGAAACAGCGCATTTTCTGGAAGAATGGGCAAGAGAAGGATATGTAAATATAGTGGGTGGTTGTTGCGGCACCACACCAGATCATATAAAGCATATTGCTCAACAGGTAAAAAACATCAGACCAAGAAAATTGCCTTTAGTTGAAACAATAGCTTAAACCAGTTTAATTAATGAGTGAAGAAAATATTATCTACCCCTATCTCCGGCTGTCAGGTCTTGAACCATTGGTGGTTCGTCCCGAATCAAACTTTGTGAATGTCGGGGAAAGAACCAATATAACCGGTTCCAAAAAATTCGCGCGGCTTATCCGTGAAAATAAATATGAGGAAGCGCTGGTCGTTGCCCGTCAGCAGGTGGAAAATGGTGCCCAGATCCTGGATGTGAATATGGATGATGCGTTGCTGGATGGTGAAAAAGCCATGACGCATTATTTGAACATGATTCAGAGTGAACCTGATATTGCGAAGATTCCGATCATGATCGACTCTTCAAAATTCAGTATCATTCAGGCGGGACTTAAATGCGTTCAGGGTAAGTGTATTGTTAATTCCATCTCTCTTAAGGAAGGTGAAGAAAAATTTATTGAACAGGCCATCATCTGTAAAAGTTTTGGGGCGGCGGTTGTTGTAATGGCTTTTGATGAAAAAGGACAGGCAGATACCAAAAAACGTAAAGTAGAAATATCACACCGGGCATTTGAGATATTAACCAAACAACTCGACTTCGATCCGCAGGATATTATTTTTGATCTCAACATTTTTGCAATAGCCACCGGCCTCGAAGAGCATAATAATTACGCTGTAGATTTTATCGAAGCAACTCATGAAGTAAAAAAAATGCACCCTCTTGTTAAGATCAGCGGAGGTGTGAGTAATTTATCTTTTTCATTCCGTGGCAATGAAATGGTTCGGGAAGCCATGCACAGCGTATTTTTATTCTATGCCATCAAGGCAGGCATGAGCATGGGCATTGTAAACGCAGGCCAGCTGCTGATTTATGATGAGATTGAACCCGGTCTACGACAGCTTTGTGAAGATGTGATTTTGAACCGGAATAATGATAATAACGAAGCCACTGAAAAACTCCTGGCTTTTGCTGATACTGTAAAAGGGAAAGCCAAAGAAGAAAAAAAAGATGAAAGCTGGCGTCTGACTTCCGTAGAAGAAAGACTCAAACACGCACTCATCAACGGGATCACCGATTATATTGAGACGGATACCGAAGAAGCCCGACAGATTTATGACAAACCATTGGAAGTCATTGAAGGCCCGCTCATGGCGGGCATGAATGTCGTC
>DATHNR010000629.1:0-11989 GCA_035485835.1 Puia sp. | reverse complement strand
TTTTGGATTGATCCGCCTTACATTTAAACAACCATTTTATCATCAGTCCCTGTTGGGTTATGGTGATTATTATATGCGGGGACTGGAAAAATATGTAGTGGACGGGGTTGGTTTGCTGCTGGACCGTAACACTGTAATGCGTGAACTGGCTCATTTCAACATACCTTTCCTCCCTAATACTGCCCATGATCATATACCTTTCAGAATTTATGCAAAAGCATATGTTGATCTGGGTTATGTTTTCAACAGGTATAACAACCTGAACAGCCTGCAGAATACGATGTTATATACCTATGGAGCCGGTTTGGATATAGTAACTTTTTATGATTTTGTATTCAGGATAGAATACAGCATAAACCAGTTAGGAGAAAAAGGATTATTTTTTCATATCAGAAACGACTTTTAAAATAACGGATGATCTATTAATTTATCAAAATGAAAGTAGCGATATACAGCCGGATCATAGAAGAAACAGAGCGGGGCGAAGTACAACAGCTGCTCGACGAACTTCAGCGCCGGAAAATACAGCCTGTTATTTATCTTCCGTTTTACGAGCGTATTAATAATGTTTTCAAATTCCCTCAGAATCTTTTATTTTTCAGTCATTCAAACGACCTGGATGAATCGGTAGATTTTTTGATCAGTCTCGGTGGAGACGGAACACTGCTGGATACCATTGCATTCGTAAGAGATAAAGATATTCCTGTGATCGGAATTAATTTTGGCCGCCTTGGATTTCTGGCGAGTATCGGAAAGGAAGATATGGTCACTGCCGTTGAAGCACTGGTCAACAGAACCTATGTGGCTGATAAAAGATCACTGATACACCTGGATGCAAGTAAACCCTTATTTGGAGAAGTGCCTTATGGTTTAAATGAATTCGCCATTCATAAAACAGATACGTCTCCCATGATCAAGATCCATACTTATCTCAATGGAGAATTCCTGAATACTTATTGGGCAGATGGCCTGATCGTTTCAACCCCAACAGGTTCCACAGGGTATTCACTAAGTTGCGGAGGACCCGTTGTTTTTCCTGAATCAGGCAGTTTTGTAATAAATCCGGTTGCACCTCACAACCTGAACGTAAGACCAATCGTTGTTCCTGACGATAATATTATATCTTTTGAAGTGGAAGGCAGGGCCGAAAATTTTCTCTGTGCACTCGATTCAAGAAAAGAAATAGTTGATAAAAATGTACAACTGGCTGTGCGGCGTGAAAAATTTAATGTATCCCTGGTGAGATTAAACGAAAATAATTTTCTGCAGACCCTTCGCAACAAATTATCATGGGGACTGGATCAGCGGAATTAACAATTTTCTTATAAGAAAAAACCTTTTGCTTCGTTAGGCAAGATATAATTCACCGGACGAACGAAAGATTATCATTTATTTTGCGGGTATGAAACGATTTTTCTTGGTTGGAATGACCGTTTTTTGTTTGATTTTCCGGGCAGATGCACAACCGGACTATAGTTATGTATATCAGGGTGAATTCGGCATTATGGGAGGGACATCCCAATATTTTGGAGATCTGAACCCTGATTATCATTTCAACACTCCCAAAATAGTGATGGGACTGTTTTTCAGGAAGCAAATAACTGATTATATCGCCGTTCGTATAGAAGGTCAGTTTTCTCAGCTGGGATATACTGATGCCTATAACACCCAAAACGCCTTCGATCTGAGAAGAAACCTCAGTTTTAATACAAACGTCTGGCAACTGGGATTCCAGGGAGATTTTAACTTCTTTCGCTTCATCCCGGGAGACGGAGACCATCGTGCAACACCCTATCTCACTTTTGGAATCGGTATGTTCAGTTTCGATCCTTATGCATACCTCGATGGGCAAAAATACTATCTGAGGGAGCTTGGTACCGAAGGCCAGGCAGCCGGATATGAAGGGCGAAAACCTTATAATAATATAGCGGCCTATATTCCACTCGGTCTGGGTTATAAGTATAACCTCAACCCGAAAATGAATATTAGTATTGAAGCTGTTTATAATTTCACTACGACGGACTATCTGGATGATGTGAGTAAGACTTATGCTGGTATCAGTAATTTCCCTACCCTGCCCAATGGAGATCCTTCCGTAGCTGCCCTGTTGCAGGACCGTTCCTATGAAACCGGATCCCCGCCAATAGGAATTCAGGGTCGCCAGCGTGGTTATTCCAACCAGAATGACAGTTATATTTATTTTGAACTCATGTTTTCATTTAATATAAGTTCCTATCGCTGTCCTACAGCTAAATAAGCTTAACGCTTAACGCCGAACGCTTAACGCCGAACGCTTAATGCATTATTGGTCGTTTTTAAGTCTTACTGCAAAGGCTCTCTATTTAACTGGAATTAACAATTAATAATTAACCATTAACAATTAACTTCGTGCCCTTCAAAAACGGGCATGGAGTCTTTGAAATTCAGTATTAACCCGGCACGATTGCCCAAACATATTGCCATCATCATGGATGGAAATGGAAGATGGGCTAAAGGGCAGGGCCAGGACAGACTTTTCGGACATTATCATGGGGTGGAGAGTGTCAGGGAAACAGTCGAAGCATGCGCCGAACTGGGGGTGGGTTATTTAACTTTGTATGCATTTTCGACAGAAAACTGGGAAAGACCCGTACAGGAAGTAAGTGGACTGATGGAATTGCTCGTGGAAACGATCCGTAAGGAAGTACCAATTTTGAATAAAAACAATATTCGGCTGCATGTTATCGGGAATACCAGGATGCTTCCGGAAAAAACAATGACAGTACTGAATGAAGCCATACTGGAAACTGCTGCCAATACAGGTTTAAACCTGGTAATGGCCCTGAGTTACAGTAGTCGCTGGGAAATGGGGGAGGCAGCAAAACAGCTCGGAATGGACGTTAAAGCAGGCAGGCTGGACCCGGAAACCATTGATCAGGAATGTTTTCAAAAATATCTCTGTACGCGGAATTTTCCCGACCCTGAACTGATGATCAGGACCAGCGGAGAACACCGGATCAGTAATTTTCTTTTATATCAACTTGCTTATGCTGAATTATATTTTACACCCGTACTCTGGCCCGATTTCAGAAAAGAACATCTCTACAAAGCTATCCTTGATTTTCAAACCAGGGAAAGGCGATTTGGCAAAACCAGTGAACAACTGGGCTGAGGACCCCAATCCTTCAGAAATGCTTGAGAATAAATATGCTGTAGTGCTGATGCAGCCTGTATTTTAACAAACACTTTTAATTAATCCCCTTAATTTGCCGCTCTAAAAAACCCGCCCGGATGCTACGACGTTTATTGACTGGTGTTTTTTTGCTAACTATCTGCTTATTGAAAATAAAGGTTGCTGAGGCGCAGGTTACAGATACCACTCATCATGTGCCTGCAGATACCACTCATCCTGTTTCCGTAGATCCTGAATTACTGGCGATTGAAAATGCAAAAACGCCTAAAGAATATGTTATAGCAGGTATCAAAATTACAGGTACAAAATATCTTGATGAATCCCTTTTAATCTCTGTTTCAGGACTTAGTATTGGCGATAAAGTAATGATACCCGGAGGCGATAATTTCAGCAAAGCCATCCAGAAATTATGGAATCAAAACCTGTTTTCAAATATTGGAATTTATTTTACTAAGATCACCGGTAACGAATTATCAGTTGAAATCAATGTTACCGAAAGACCCCGGCTTACGAACTTTACCTTTGAAGGAGCCAGCAAATCTGAATCAGACGAATTAAAAATTAAAACCGGATTGATCAAAGGCCGGGTGATCACCGAGAATATGAAACAGACGGCTGATGAAAACATTAAAAAATATTATGCTGACAAGGGATTTCAGGGAGTTGAAGTGAAGATTACCGAACAACGCGATCCCAAAACTCCGAATTCAGAATCTCTGACTTTTGATATCGACAAAGGAACCAAAGTGAGGATCAACCAGATCACCATTTATGGAACAAAAGCGATCTCTGCCAACAGGTTAAAAAAACAAATGGATGATACCAAAGAGGTAACCAAACTTACTCTCTTTCCCGCTAAAGATTCTTCTTCCTACGGTGTTGTTAATCCCATGACGTTCAAAGAATATATCGATCAGCAGGGATTTCTTTCATACACAAAGTCCAAGGAATTCATCGATCCGTATTTCCGTTTCAAACTTTTCAGCTCTGCTAAATTTAATGAGAAGAAATACAGGGACGACCAGCAGAAAATTATCAGTTACTATAATTCACAGGGGTATCGGGATGCGGTGATCGTTTCTGATACATTGTTTTATAATAGTAAAAAACAGTTGAACATTGCCATCAAGGTAGATGAAGGTGTGAAATACTATTTTGGTAATATTACCTGGAAAGGAAATACGAAGTATCCTGATACGGTGCTTTCCCTGGTATTGGGTATTAGAAAAGGAGATGTTTATAATCTGGATATTCTGAATAAAAAACTGGGAAAAGAAGTTTCCCAGGAAGGCGGGGGTGTCAGTGATCTTTACCTGGATGATGGATATCTATTCTTCAGAATAGATCCTGTCGAAACAGCCGTGTACAACGATACCATCGACTTTGAAATCCGTATGGTGGAAGGACCGCAGGCGACTATCAAAAACGTTACCATTGCAGGTAATGAAAAAACAAAAGAATATGTAATCCGGCGTGAACTGCGCACCATACCAGGAGAAAAATTCAGTCGGCAGGATATCATAAGATCCACACGTGAAATAGTAAACCTGGGATATTTCAACCAGGAAAAAGTAGTTCCGAATATTGTACCTAACCAGGAAGACGGAACGGTAGATATCAACTGGTCAGTTGAAGAGAAATCATCGGATCAGCTCGAACTTTCGGCAGGATGGGGAGGAGGGATTGGTGTGACCGGTACCGTGGGAATAACTTTCAATAATTTTTCTATAAATAATATCTGGAAGAAATCTGCATGGGATCCGTTGCCAACAGGCGATGGGCAGAAGTTAAGTTTACGTGTACAGGCAAATGGTAAGGCTTATCAATCTTACAATCTTTCATTCACCGAGCCCTGGCTTGGAGGAAAGAAAAGAAATTCACTTACTGTGAGTCTTTATCGCAGTGCTTTCCGTACAGGAGGATACAATTATACGACTTCTAAATATGCATACAGTGATACGAATTCACTCAAGAATTTCGGCGTCGTCATCGCACTGGGAAAACAATTGAAATGGCCGGATGATTATTTTACATTGACTTATTCATTGAATTATACTTTGTATGATCTGACGAACTATTCACTTTTCTCTCCTGATTTCCGTAATGGATATTCCAATAACCTAAGCTTTAAAGTAGGTCTGGGACGCTATTCTGTGGATCAGCCAATATATCCGCGCTCAGGTTCTAATTTTATGATCAGTGCGCAGTTTACTCCGCCATATTCTTTATTTACGCCAAATTATAATACCAACCAGGATCAGTTTACATTGCCGGAATACACAAAGTTCCGACTGACCAGTCAATGGTATATACCTATTGGCAAACCAATGGGAGCTGATAAAAGCCGGCAGTTTGTATTGTACGCAGGTGTGAAAATGGGATTTATGGGCAGGTATAACAGTGAAGCAAATTTTTCTCCCTTTGAAAGATTTCAATTAGGAGATGCAGGTCTGACGAATAATTTTGGTCTGCTCGGATATGAAATCATTTCGCAAAGAGGTTATCCTGTTTATCAAAATTCAGATCCCCGTATCAATCCGGAACAAACCGGCGCAACCCAGTTCTTTACGATGTTCAACAAATACACACTGGAAATGCGTTATCCGTTTGTTACGAGCCCGAGCAGTACAATTTATGGGGAAGCATTTTTTGAAGCTGCAAACGGATGGTACGATTACCAGAGTTATAATCCATTCCGTTTGCGCAGAGACGTGGGTATTGGTCTTCGATTCTTCCTTCCTATGTTTGGATTGCTGGGATTTGACTATGGAATCGGGCTCGACAGGATTCAAAATGGTCAGCTTAGCGGTGCATCACGTTTTACCTTTATGTTGGGTGTAGAACCTGAATAATCTAACTTAAACTTCTTCAAAATGAAACAATTTTTATTGGCATGTACACTGGCCCTTGGCATTTGTACGATTGCTACCGCACAGCGTTACGCCGTCGTGGATTCAAAATATATCCTGGATAAAATGCCGGATTATAAAACAGCCCAAAAACAATTAGACCAGATCAGTGCACAATGGCAAAAAGAAATTGATGATAAACAAGTTATTCTCGACAAAATGTATAAGGATTTTGAAGGGGAAGAAGTGATGCTGAGTGATGATTTGAAGAAAAAAAGAGAAGATGAGTTATTTAATCATGAAAAAGAAGTGAGAGACCTTCAGCGTAAACGTTTTGGATTTGAAGGAGATTTATTCAAAAAACGCCAGGAATTGATCAAACCTGTGCAGGATAAGGTTTATAACGCGATACAAAAAATTGCAGTCACCCGTATGTATGACTTTATTTTAGATAAAAGTGAAGGAATTACTGTTATCTTTGCCGACCCTAAGCTGGATAAGAGCGACGACGTGCTTAGGGAACTAGGGGTTAAGTAGACAAATTATTATTAAATCAACTATTAACAAAACAAAGAAAACAGAAAGCAATTATGAAAAAAATTGTTGCCATTGTATTAGTAGCAACCACACTTAGCCTCGGCGGGAACAAGTTGCAGGCCCAATCAAAATTCGGTTTTATCAGCCTCAGTGAAATGATAACTGATATGCCAGAGTATAAAAAAGCCGACTCATCCATGAAGGATTATCAGTCTGCCCTGAATCAGAATTTTGAAGATATGAAAAGCGAATTCAACGAAAAGGACAGTTTGCTTTCATCAAAGGATACAGTAAAATACACAAGAGCTCAGCTTGAAATAAAGAGGAAACAATTAGGCGAACTTTATTTGAAATTACAAGGTTATCAGCAACAGGCTGGTCAGCTTTATCAGCAGAAGCAACAGGACCTGATGGCTCCCATTCAGAAAAAGGCAACTGACGTTGTACAGGCCGTTGCTAAGGAAAATGGATATACTTATGTATTTCTAAAAGATGCTCTCCTTGTCTCTCCACCAGCAGATGATTTACTACCGCTTGTGAAGAAAAAGCTGGGACTGAAATAAATTTGTTAATAAAAATTATTATAGGCCATCTCAAATACGGGATGGCCTTTTTAGTTTATGTTGATTAATTTTATGTATGCCCTCTTCCCAACCGATTGGAGTTTTTGATTCAGGTTATGGCGGACTAACCGTTTTAAAGTCCATCGTTGAAAAGCTCCCTGAATACGATTTCATTTATCTGGGAGACAATGCCCGTGCGCCTTATGGAAATCGTTCTTTTGAAACTGTATACCAGTACACCAGGGAAGCAGTACAATGGTTTTTTTCCAAAGGCTGTCCCCTCGTGATCCTTGCATGTAATACTTCTTCAGCAAAAGCCTTACGCACCATTCAGCAACAGGATCTGGTAGAATCCGGAACCAACAACAGGGTCCTCGGCGTAATCAGACCCACAACCGAAATTGCAGGAAATCTTTCCAAAACAGAAAGCGTAGGCATACTGGCGACCAGCGGAACCGTTAATTCGGAATCCTATGTGCTGGAAATAAATAAATTCTTTCCGAAAGTAAAGGTCTATCAACAAGCCTGCCCGCTTTGGGTTCCATTAATAGAGAATAATGAACATCAGGGACCCGGTGCAGATTATTTTATAAAGAAATACGTGGATGAGCTGATAACCCAGTCCCCGGCTATTGATACAGTTATACTTGCCTGCACACATTATCCCCTCCTCATGAATAAGCTCAGGCAGTATTTCCCAGGGAAAATCCAATTGATCGCCCAGGGCGATATTGTAGCTGAAAGCCTCGTTAAATATTTGAAAAATCACCCCGAATTAGAGGGCCGGTGCAGCAAACATGCCCTGGTTTCTTTCTATACAACAGACGATTGTGCAGATTTTGACAGGCAGGGTGGATATTTTTATAATGGGGATGTCAAATCGGAAAGAGTATTTTTGTAATGATTTCTTAACAACCACCCGAAAACCTAAACCTTCTTATGAAATCGCTCATTTCAGGTTGCCTGCTGATTGCTGCATTATTTTCTTTCATTTCCTGTACCAAAGAACTTAGTAAAGAAAATAAAACCGGAACACAAATACTGAACGGAGATTTTTATGCAACCATTGATGGTACTCAATGGAATGCCGACAGCCTTCAACTCGCCCTTCTAAATAATACCGGGTTTACCATTTCCGGGCTAAGTAAAACAGGTGAACAGATTACAATGCTTTTGCCCACTCTCAAAACGGGTAATTATACATTTAATGCTCTGTCAGCTCCCATAGCAGTTTGTTCTAACACCATAGTAAATACATCAACAGTTTATATCAGTAATACCGGAGCTGCTGGCGGAAATGTTACTATCACCAGTATCGATTCAGTTAAGCACCTGGTTAGCGGTACTTTTATGTTTACGCTGATTGACCCGGTCGACAATTCACGGACAGCTATAACCGCAGGCGTTTTTACCCTGGTTCCTTATAGTGTCGATACAACAGGCGTGATATCACCCTCGGCGTCAGATACACTTCAGGCAATCGTAGGCGGTGTACAATTCAATAGCGCACAGGTAGTTTCAAGTATAACGAGCGGCACACTTTTTATAGCCGGCATATCCTCCGACGGAGTTTCGGATGTTGCCCTGGGGATGCCTTCTGATATATCAGCCGGTACTTATAATATGGACTTTGCAACAGGAACTTATTATGGGGTGTATAATCCCAATTCCAATACTATTTTGCTCTCACAAATGAACGGCACCCTGACGATTACTTCAAACGATACGGTGGCCCGAAGAATCATAGGAACATTCAGTTTTATAGCGAGTCCAATGATGAGCGGTACGCCGGTCACCATAACTGCGGGCTATTTCTCGGTCAGCTATTGATTAAATGAGCTTATTGTTGGCAGTCAGGCAGGAATTATTTAGCTTTGCCCTCCCTTTAAACAAACGATCCCGTTTACAGCGGGATTAATTAAAGGGAAATCAACTGATTATCAGTGACTAAGAGATAAAAATAATACAATGAAACGTACATTCCAGCCACACACACGCCGCCGCAAAACAGTTCATGGATTTCGTAAACGCATGCAGACTGCCAACGGACGTAAAGTGCTGGCCAGCCGCCGTGCAAAAGGTCGTGCTAAACTCTCTGTTTCTGACGAATCAGGAGGCAAATAACGCTTAAAGCGTAACGCCTAACGCGTAACGCCAAACGGTCATCGGTTATCAGTCATCGAAAAAAAACGTTCAAAATAGTAAATAATTCCAGCCCCTCCCAAGGGGCTATTTATTTTTGATTCACGGATGACCAGTAATAAACCATATTCATTGGGTAAATCCCAACGCTTAAAAAGCAGGAAACAAATTGATATCCTTTTTGAAAAAGGAAAGAAAATTACACAATTTCCTTTTCGGATTTTGTATTTGACTGAACCGGGAAAAGGAGAAGTCAAAGCAGGTTTTACGGTCAGTTCTAAAAATTTCCCAAGAGCAGTTGACAGAAACAGGATTAAAAGATTGAGCAGGGAAACATATCGAATTCAGAAAAAAGAACTTGAAATTTTAATACGGGAAAACAGATCTGCGCTTATTTTGTTTTTTATTTATACGGGAAGGGAAATCATTTCTTATGAAGAAGTTTTAACTGCGTTAAAGCAGGCAATGGATAAACTGATAAGGGCCATACATGCAGATCATTCTCAAAATACTTAGCTACCCCCTGATCTTTCTGATCCGGATATATCAGCTGGTAATTTCTCCCTGGCTGGGACCCAGATGCCGCTTCACTCCAAGCTGTTCTGTTTACGCAGTCCAGGCCTTACAAAAATATGGATTGTTTAAAGGTGGCTGGATGGCCATCCGGCGGATTTCCAGTTGTCATCCCTGGGGTCGTCATGGCCATGATCCGGTAGGCTGAAAGTATGAGAGTGTGAGAATGTGAGAGTGATATTTTTTATTTACACTCTCACATTCTCACACTCTCACACTCTCATACTTTCAGGCTATTGCTTCTCATCCCCCTTCTCATATTTGTACTTACTCATCTCCGTTAGTTTTTGAATGATCGTATTTACTTCGGAGATATTGTAGAATTTATATATTTCAGAAAATGTGCCTGCATCAAAGTCATGCGGAATGGAAGTAAAGGGTCCAAAGACTTTTACATTCGTATTATCCGAGATCTTTTCGATTTTCCCGGGAACAATGAAATAATTTTTTGCCTGTGCAGTAATATTCGTACCCTTCACCAGTTGGTTAAGGCTGTCTAAACGGTGAATCAATTCTTCCTGCGTAATCCGTGTATTTGCTGTACTGCCCGTATGCTGCAAACTGCCAACAATGGTATCTTTTTTAAGGTTCGCAAGCCAATATCCGTCTTCTTTAGCTTCCAGCGTAAAATGCCCCTGAGGTCCGGATATATTCAGAACCACAGGATCAGCACTTGTGAAGTCTAATTCTTTTTCAACCTGTGTGTTTCCATCTGTAACCGAAATATTTTTTTGTGATTCATCAACCTGTATATCACTGTTTGCATAAATCAATATCTTTTTTTGATGGGATTTACACGCACTTAGAACCAGAACGATGGAGAGCAGGAGCCAGGATTTTTTTTTCATATGCTTTATTTAAATAAGAAGATCCCGTCACAGCTCAGCCGGGACGGGATCTGAAGTTAATCAAATCGTTCATTTATTATTACAGGGAAGCTTCGTATCTTTTATTAACTTCTTTCCAGTTTACAACATTCCAGAAAGCCGCCAGATAATCTGCTCTGCGGTTTTGATATTTCAGGTAGTAAGCATGTTCCCACACATCAACACCCAGGATAGGAGTCCCCTTAACTTCTGCAATATCCATTAAAGGATTATCCTGATTTGGCGTGGATGAAATTAATAATTTACCATCCTGTTCTACGAGCCATGCCCATCCGCTACCAAAACGACCCATACCCGCAAGGGCGAATTTTTCTTTAAAAGCATCAAAAGATCCAAAATCAGCATCAATAGATTCTGAGAGTTTTCCGCCTGGCTTGCCACCAGCATTGGGTGCAATGATCAACCAGAAAAAACTATGGTTCCAATGACCTCCGCCATTATTACGAATCGCCGGGGGGAGAGTTCCCGCAATACTGACCAGATCTTCCAGCGATTTATTTTCGTTGGGTGTACCTGCTACTGCTTTATTGAGATTGTCAACATATGCCTGGTGGTGTTTGTCGTGGTGTATCTGCATTGTCAATGCGTCTATATGTGGCTCAAGGGCAGCCGGTGCATAGGGAAGTGCAGGTAATGTAAATGCCATGAGTTTTTATTTTTTTATGAAAAGTATAGGATTCTGCTGAAGGATAACAAAATTAATGATCTAAGGTTGATAACTCAAAACAAAAGACCTTAATAATTTAATTGATGAGCTGTTGAATGAAAATATTATTCGCGCATCTTCTGACTGTGGAAATTAAGGGACAATTTTTTACTATTTGTTAAATTCTGATTATTAAAAAGTCAATTAATTATCGCGCCAGAACGGCACTATACTCACCTTCTTGCTTTAAAAAACTCTTTCATGAGTGTTGCACATTCATCCGCCAATATTCCTTCTACTACAATGGTTTTCGGATGAAATGGTCTGGGGGCAATACCAATTTCTTCCAGTGAAGGGCAGGGTTCCACATATTTTTTATATCCGTTTTTTACATCAGGTGCGCCATATGCGGCTTTTTGAATTTTACTCCAGTAAAGAGCACCTGTACACATCAGGCATGGTTCGATCGTGATATAAATGGTTGCGTCCGGTAAATATTTTGAACCAAGAAAATTAAAAGCGGAAGTGAGGGCAATGATTTCAGCATGGGCCGTGGGGTCGTTTAATCGTTCAACCTGGTTATGACCCCGGGATATGATTCTTCCTTTCATGGTGATGAT
>DATHNR010000628.1:0-3786 GCA_035485835.1 Puia sp. | reverse complement strand
GATTCCGATGATCCCGAAATGACAGCCGCGCTGATCAAACACGGAGCAAGGGTGGAAGACAAGCAGCCGGACGGGTCCGATGCATTATATTTTGCAAAGCAAAAAGGAAATACGCCAACAGTAGCCTTATTACAAAAATATCTGCAGAAATGAAAAAGCGTTCACTTCTCACCATCTCGATACTGGCAGTATTTACGATTTTCATGAACCTGTTTGTGAGCTGGAAGAAAATACCTGTCGGCATCAGCGATTCGGACATCCGTCAGTCGGTGAACAAAAGTTTTCTGATACTTGAAAAAAGCGGATATGTTTTTACAGAACGCAGTCATCAAAAATGTGCGGGTTGCCATCACACAACATTAACATCGATGGTCGCTGCTTCAGCAAGGGAAAAAGGAATACAGGTGATCGATTCATTTTCGGATAAAAGGGTGGAGGCAATGATCCGGAATTTAAAATTTGCCAGCAACCCGAACCTGATCGATCAGTTCCTGACAGTCAATTTCAATGCTCCTTACACACTACTCGGCCTTAAAGCAGAAAATTATCCTCCGGGTATCATCACGGATATCTCGGTCGACTATATGATAAGCCAGGCAAAGCCTGATGGAAGTTTTCTGACAGAATCAGGAAGGGTGCCTTTGGAATCAGGCGATATCCATTGTGCTGCTTTCACTATTCGTGCCATACAACTCTATGCTTCAGCTGCTAAAAAAAATCATGTGGATGCATTAGTAGAGAGGACCCGTCATTGGCTTGAAACGCAAAATCCTGATCAGCAGCAGGAAATCGTATTTCAATTGCTGGGTATGCAATGGTGTGGTAGCAGCCTTGATCGAAAAATCCCTGTAGCGCAGAAATTGTTGGCTATGCAACATGCTGATGGCGGATGGTCTCAATTAACAACACTTGGATCAGACGCTTATGCAACGGGTCAGGCACTGTATGCACTTTGTGAAAGCGGGATGGCGAAACCTTCTGATGAAGTTTATCAAAAAAGCATCAGTTATCTTTTAAAAACGCAGGAGTCCACGGGTGCCTGGTATGTACAGACCCGTTCCTTTGGCATACAACCATTTTTCTCGAGCAGTTTTCCACCGAATGATGAAAGCCAGTTCATCTCCGCAGCCGCCACCAATTGGGCAGATCTGGCATTACTTGAAGCGCTGCCGGATAAAGACAAATCCCGGGGATCTTATTGAACCGGTCAGCAAGCTTCAATGCAACCTTACTACGGATCAACATCATTGAGTAGGGAAAAAACTCTTGTTATCAATGTGTATATATAATATGAAGATGCAAGGATTAACTTTGTGGAAATGTTTATTATTCACTCAAAAACTCAAAATCATGGAAACAGAAAAAATAATCTTTTTTAGAAACCTCCTGTTTAAGACATTTATTATAGGAGTTTTATTTGGGGTATTCTATTTTATCGCTACCATTATATTTTGGAATACCGGGTTGATGTTCCGGATAGAAAGAATGTTCAACGTAAACGATACTGAAGTAGGAAATTTAACATTGTCCTTTTTCTCAACCATGCGGCTTATACTTGCGTTTTTATTATTAGCTCCATGTGTCGCTTTACACTGGATGATTAAGCAAAAAAAACAAATCCGTAACTAATTCCCTGCAACCCCCCTGGAATAATTATTGTTAAGCCGATCCACACAATTGCTCAGCGACCTGTAATTGTGATAGGTTGCTTTCCAGATCTGACTTTTTAATGCGGTTCTGCGTTCGGGGGATTTGTCGAGACCTTCATCGTACCAGTCGCCCCATTGATGATCGATCAGGTAAGTCTGTGTATAGGTCCAGAGGGTTTTAAATTTTTCAAAATAGTTAAGCGGGTCATTTGGAAAATAATCTGACATCAGCAGCAGGCTATTCAGGCCTTCGGCCTGTGCCCACCAGTTTTTGGTTTCTTTCAGAATGGTAATCACCGAATCACCTTTGAAATAAAATCCTTCATCATAAAATCCGCCGACCTGCTTATCCCAACCGTTTTTTAACGCGTGATCGACCAGCTTCTTGCCAATCATCAAAGTGATGGTATCATTCTTAAATCCGAGCGCCTTTGAGGATTCCAGCATGAGATAAGCTGTTTCCACATCGTGCCCGAATGAAACATAATCCAGGTTATGGTGGTGCAGGATAAAATCGCGACTGGAATCTTTTACAGAAACCGGCTCCCAGTCCCATGTAAAAAAAAGCCCCAGGTTTCCCCTTGGGGTAATAATCCTGTCGCGGATCAGCAAAAGCATTTCCTGCAGGCGCTCGCGTACCAGCGGATCCTTCCATACTTCATACAATGCGGTCAGCGCTTCCAGCAGGTGGATCGAGCTGTTCTGATCTTTATATCCTGTTTCCGCAGTGACTGGTGTATTCTCTGTTCTTCTGATGGGTTCGCCATTCCTCTTCAAGTGCTGGAAATATCCTTTATGCAGTGGATCGTGACTATGTGTTTCAAGCCAGTAGAAAGTTTTTTTGGCCAGAGCGAGTGCAGAGTCATCGCGGGTTAACTGGTAGTAAGCAGCCAGAGCATAAATTGCAAACGCGTTTCCATAAGCATTTTTATCGGCCGGATCGCCTGACGGAATTTCTCCCTTTCGGGTTACGAGGGTATAGAACCCGCCATACTGTTTATCCCACATCATGTCGGCAAGAAAATGATATCCGGCGGTTGCACCTGCGCGATAATATAATTTTTCAGGATATCGTAAAGCGGCTTTTGAATTGGTCCAGGTATGGCGGCTCTGGGTTACGATCATTTTCTCCTGGCTTCCTGTAGGTTTAAAATCATACGTGAAGGTGGAAAGAAAACCGCCATAAACGGTATCCAGGTTTCGCGGATAATAGATATCGAGCAATTCATGTTTGAGGGATTGCTCCATTTCGATCGCAATCTTTTTCCGCTCTGTAATACTAGCTTCCGTTTTTGAAACAGATTGTGCAAAGCTGAATTTGCATCCGATGATTGCGAATACCAATATTTTTATATGCAGGCTGTGTATAACCATAATTAATTTTGAGCATTTCTGAGAACAGCAGCAACAGCTGGAGGTAAGGAATGCAACCAGTCCATGTTTGATTGCTTTCTCTCTTCTTCAGAAATATTTGCTTTCATCAATGTATAATAGGGTGGTTTATTGTAAGAAGTTAAATTAATAATATTTACAGTGCACGCTTCAATTGAGATGTGCGTTTCCACTGTTTTCTCCTTACCCCAAATAATTAAATGGAATTCATCTTTCCACTTTCCATAACAGAAATATTTATCCATATAATACCATCCCGGGATCCCAATAAAAATCGGCAGTTTGCATTTTTCTTCACCATTATTTTCTATTAACGTATAAAAAATAAACTTGTCCATTAGAGGGTGAATAATCACTTTGCCAATAAGATCAGGATTCTTTTTGAAAGGGTAGCTTCTATAAATAAAATCAAAAGAGAAATTATTTTCCAGAATTTTCAATCTTATAGCATACAGCTTCTCTTTATCCAGCTTACCATCGTTATCTGCGATACGGAGCAGGGCGGTATGAATAACGTCTAAACGTATTCGATTTTTTTCTTCGACACTTTTCGATTCAAAATTCTCGTATGCAGGATACCGGATATTTACATGAATTTTATTACCTGGCTCCTTCAATACAAATTCATCAAGATTATTGTCAATCTGATTAATACCAATTCGACTATATATATCTTGCCCAAATTCTTGCAATAAATACATATATATTAGATCGATAGCTGCAGCTTCTGGACCTCCAACCCCAT
>DATHNR010000627.1:0-6051 GCA_035485835.1 Puia sp. | reverse complement strand
ATCTCATTTATCGGTAGACTGGTTGGTGAAAAAGGCGCCGACCTTTTACCACAGGCTATCGGGGATTCATTTTATTATATTGGAAGAAAAATGAATTTCCTGCTTCTCGGCAGCGGCGCTCCCTATATTCAGGACAATCTCGAAAAGGTGAGCACATTGAGTGAAGGCGATTTTAGTATATTTATTGGTTATGATGAAGCGCTCAGCCATTTAATTTATGCAGGTGCAGATTTCATCATGATGCCTTCACGCGTTGAGCCCTGTGGCCTGAACCAGATGTACGCAATGCGATATGGAACCGTTCCTATTGTAAGAACAACCGGCGGATTAAAGGATACTGTAATTGATTTCGGAGACATGGACGGATATGGAATAAGGTTCAATAACGCGATCGTAGGCGATATCACCCATGCCATCTGGCGCGCAGTACAATTATATCAGGATCCGGTTCTGGTCGAAGAATTGAGAAGAAGAATGATGCGGCTTGACTTTAGCTGGGAAACCAGTATGCAACAATATCTGGCTCTTTATGCTTCGCTTTAATAATGAAAGATTAAATCAGACTATATGTCAAAAAAAGTATTAGCAGTTATTCTGGGAGGTGGTGCAGGAACACGTTTGTATCCTTTAACTGCAAGCCGTTCCAAACCGGCCGTTCCTATCGCCGGAAAATACCGCCTGGTAGATATTCCGATTTCTAATTGTCTGAATTCAGGTATCGATCGAATGTTTGTGCTGACGCAATTCAATTCTGCTTCACTAAACAGGCATATTAAAAATACCTATCATTTCAGTGCATTCAGTTCGGCATTCGTGGATATCCTGGCTGCAGAACAAACACCGGATAACCCTACCTGGTATCAGGGAACAGCTGATGCCGTGAGACAATGTCTTCGTCATCTGGGTCCTTTTGAAAGCGAATATATACTCATCCTTTCCGGTGACCAGCTTTACCAGATGAATTTTATGGACATGCTGAATAACCATATTAAAATGAATGCTGAGATTACGATTGCCACCATACCTGTTGCCGATCGCGAGGCATCTGAATTCGGCATTTTAAAAAAAGATGATAAAGGTTTTATTACTTCTTTCGTAGAAAAACCAAAGAAAGATTTGCTGAAAGACTGGACCAGCGATACAGGCTCTGTCATGCAGGGACAGGGAAGGCATTACCTGGCATCTATGGGAATCTATATTTTCAACCGGCAATTATTGCAGGACCTGCTGCAGAATGAATATGTGGAAGCAACTGATTTCGGTAAAGAAATTCTGCCACAATCGATTAACAAATACAAGGTAGTAAGTTATCAGTATGACGGCTACTGGACTGATATTGGAAATATTTATTCATTCTTTGAGGCAAATCTTGGCCTTACAAAAGAAATTCCTGATTTTAATTTATTCGATAATAATAATCTTATTTACACAAGGGCCCGAATGCTTCCGCCAGCAAAAATCAGCGGTACAACACTGGAGAAAACAATTATTGCCGAGGGATGCATTATCAACGCATCGCGCATTGAAAGCAGTGTGATTGGTATCAGAACGCGTATTGGAATTGGTACCACCATTGTAAGCAGTTACCTGATGGGTATAGATTATTATGAAACCATTGAAGAGATCAGGCATGACCGGGAACATGGACTTCCTTCTGTCGGAATTGGGGACCGCTGTTATATTCGTAATTGTATCGTTGATAAAAATTGCCGGATCGGGGATGATGTGAGGATTAATGGTGGTTCGCACCTTGAAAATACCGACCATTCATTGTATACCGTAAAAGACGGAATTGTGGTTGTCAAAAAAGGTGCTGTGATTCCGAATGGATTTGTGATTTAGTATTTAACGATTGCTATGACCATACATACTGCAGCTGAACCACACAAGCTGGTTGAGAAACCAAGGCTTTCTGTTTTGCAGATCTTCACCATGAGTTTTGGCTTTTTAGGTATCCAGTTTGGATTTGCTTTACAAAATGGAAATACAAGCCGGATACTTCGCTCCTTTGGTGCCGATGTAGATCAGCTGCCAGCATTCTGGCTGGTGGCTCCGCTTACCGGAATGATCGTTCAACCACTTATTGGCCACTACAGTGATCGCACATGGAACCGGTTGGGCAGAAGAAAGCCATATTTTTTAACGGGTGCGATTTTAACCTGCATTGCACTACTAATTCTTCCCAATTCCGGTTCTTTCTCTTCTGTAATACCTGCACTTTGGATCGGTGCGGGCATGGTAATGATAATGGATACTTCCATCAATATTGCCATGGAACCATTTCGTGCACTGGTGGCTGACAATCTCCCTGATAAACAAAGAACGCTGGGATTCAGTATTCAGACTTTCCTTATCGGACTGGGGGCTGTATGCGGATCATATCTTCCTGAATGGATGGGCAAACATGGTTTTAGTTTAGAGGCGGGACCCAATGGGGTTGCTGATAATATTCGTTACTCATATTATATTGGTGCTGCGGTTTTGATCATTGCTATTTTAGTAACCGTATTTTTTTCCAGAGAATATGCACCGGCGGTATATGAAAAATATCATGGCAAACCGGATCAATCACATAAAAGATCGGGCATTCGTGAAATAATTTATGATTTCAGGCACATGCCTAAAACCATGAAACAACTGGGTCTCGTTCAGTTTTTTTCCTGGTTCGCATTATTTTCTATGTGGGTTTTTACAACTGACGCGGTGGCGACACATGTTTACGGTCTGACTGGAGAATATGCCAAATCAGTTGCCTATAATGAAGCCGGAAATAAAGTAAGTTCTGCATTTGGAGTTTATAACCTGATAGCCATGTTTTATGCGCTTCTTCTTCCTGCCATTGCCAGGAAAATCGGGCGTAAGGCAACACATGCATTTTCATTAATGGCAGGAGGCGTTGGTTTGATCTCAATTTTTTTTATAAAAGATCCAGCCATGTTAACCTTTTCAATGGTCGGCGTAGGACTGGCCTGGGCAAGTATTCTGGCTATGCCTTACGTAATTCTTTCCGGCTCTATACCACCTGGCAAACTGGGTATTTATATGGGAATTTTTAATTTTTTCATCACACTACCGCAAATTGTAAATGGAGTATTTGGTGGTTGGATCGTGAAACATATTTATGGAGGACAACCCATCTATGCCATTGTGCTGGCGGGATTCTTTTTATTCTGTGCCGCCATCAGTGTATTATTTGTTTACGATGCCGGTGACATCCGTATCAGCAGGAAACAACAAAGACTGGCTTCATCATGAGAAAATTCATAACCCTCCCCATATTATTTTTCTGTTATTTCAGCTTAGGACAAAATGATGTAAAAGTTTATCCTTCCAGTTGGTGGGTAGGTATGAAGAATCCCCATCTTCAGTTGATGATTCATGGAAATAATATTGGGAAGGCAAGTTATAAACTGGAATATCCGGGAGTCAGACTAGACAGTTCATTCAGAGTAATAAACCCGAACTATTTATTTCTTAATCTTACCATCAGTCCGGATGCCAAACCCGGCATTATTAAAATCAATTTCAACGCTGGCAACTATATTTTAAAATTTGCACTGGATCAACGCGCACCGGGTAAAGGGATTACTTATGCTAAGGGTATTAATTCTTCCGATTTTATTTACCTCCTGATGCCTGACAGGTTCAGTAACGGTGATCCTAACAATGACCATTATGCGAATATGCTGGATACCGTGGCGGACAGGAATAACCCTCTGGCCCGCCATGGGGGCGACCTGCAGGGTATCATCAACCACCTGGATTATTTTCAGCAATTGGGTGTTACGGCACTCTGGCTCACTCCGGTATTAGAAAACGATATGCCGTTGGAAAAAGAACCTAACGGATGGCTGAGCGGATACCATGGTTACTGGTTCACCGATCATTATGAAATTGATAAACGATTCGGAGGAAAAGAAGCTTATTTAAAATTGGTAAGTGCCGCACATGCCCGGGGGCTTAAAATAATTCAGGACGCAGTATATAATCATATTGGCGCGGCACACTGGATCATAAGTGATCCGCCATCAGAGGACTGGATAAACCGCTGGCCAGCATATCAGGGGACCAATCACCGCGAGCAGGCAGTCTTTGACATTCATGGATCAGCAAAAGACAAAGAAGTAATGGAAGCCGGATGGTTCGTTCCCCATCTCCCTGACCTGAATCTTAGAAATCATCTTCTCGCAACATACCTGATACAACAGGCTATCTGGATGACACAGGAATTTCAGCTGGACGGCTGGCGCGTGGATACCTATAAATACTGCGATCCGGTTTTTCTGAATAATCTGAATGCAGCACTGGAAAATGAATTTCCAAAGATTACTTCTTTTGGAGAAGCTACCGTAAACACTGTCGCTGCAGGCGCTTATTTCTGTAAAAATAACCTCAACGTTTCCTGGAAAAGTAACCTGACCGGCATTTTGGATTTCCCTGTTTGTTATGCGATGCTGGAAGCCACGAAGAAAAATTATGGATGGACGGATGGTGTAAATCGTTTGTATACTACGCTGGCTGAGGATATGCTATATCAGAATCCCATGAACAATTGCATTTTCCTTGATAACCACGATATGGACCGGTTTTATTCAGTAATAGGGGAGGACTGGTCAACTTTTAAAATGGGTATCGGATTACTTCTTACTGAAAGAGGTGTGCCGCATTTATATTACGGTACAGAAATTCTCATGAAAAATTTCAAGAATCCATCTGATGCCATGGTAAGAGAAGATTTCCCGGGAGGTTTTGCCGGAGATCCAAAAAATAAATTCCTTTCTTCCGGAAGAACTGAAAGCGAAAACCTCGCGTTTGACTATGTTTCAAAACTGGCGAATTTCAGAAAAACATCCACTGCTCTCGGAAGCGGTTCCCTTATGCAATTTATTCCATCGAAGGGAGTCTACGTTTATTTTCGTTATGATAAGCAACAAACCATTCTATGTGCCCTGAATTCAGATACAGTATCTGCAAATCTGAATTTTGAGGATTATTCAGAAAGAACCAAAGGATTTGAAACAGCAACGGATATTATAACCGGCACAAATTATCCGGCTTCTGAAAAAATGATTCTGCCACCCCGTTCAATTACAATACTGGAACTAAAAAAACGGTAGGCTGACAATAAGATCGTACATTAGTAATGATGAACGACCTTATCCAGGAATATGAACATACCCATTTTGTAGATTCCACGAAACCCGTTTGGAATTACTCCCTTTTTTCTGATTCTGATATCAGCAATTTTCAAAACGGGACCCATTACAGATTATATGATATTTTCGGTTCTCATGCCCGCGAAGTACTGGGAACCAAAGGCTATTATTTTGCTGTCTGGGCGCCGAATGCGACAGCCGTTTCCGTGATCGGAAATTTTAATCATTGGAATCCTAACAGTCATCCTTTATTTGTCAGATTGGAACAATCGGGAATCTGGGAAGGATTCATTCCACAAATAAACCGGGGCGAAGTTTATAAATATCATATCAGGGGCTTCAATGGTTCTGAAACGATTAAAGGAGATCCCTTTGCTCATTTCTGGGAACAGAGACCAAAAACTGCATCCATAACATGGGATCTTGATTATAAATGGAAAGATGAAGCATGGATGCAGTCAAGAAAAAAACACAATAGTCTGGATCAGCCATGGAGTGTATATGAAGTTCATCTCGCCAGCTGGATGCGTCCCCATCCAGACGATGAAGAAACATATAATAATTACGACCAGATCCGTGAACGCCTGGTTCCCTATGTAAAAGAAATGGGTTTCACCCATGTGGAACTCATGCCCATTATGGAATATCCCTATGACGGCAGCTGGGGATATCAGGGTGTGGGCTATTTCGCACCAACCTCGCGTTTTGGCGATCCGCAGTCTTTTATGGAACTGGTAAATGCCTTTCATGAAGCGGGAATCGGGGTGTTACTGGATTGGGTTCCTTCGCATTTTCCTTACGATGCACACGGATTATATATGTTCGATGGGGCTAATACCTATGAGTATGCGGATATGAGAAAAGGATATCATCCCGACTGGAACAGTTATATTTT
>DATHNR010000626.1:0-3540 GCA_035485835.1 Puia sp. | reverse complement strand
GGAGGAATCGAAATCATGGAGCATTTAGAAAACGATATGGACCACCTGTTTCAAAAGGCAGGCGAGCTTTATCCACTCAAAACCTCAGGATCTGATTGGGATGCCGTAACAGGCAAACTCAATGAAGAAGGTTTTGGAGATCCGGCCGCTGTTCCCGGCATAAATACGAGAGCAAGCCGGAATAAGCGAAGCTGGCTTTTACTATTGCTGCTCATTCCGATTGGCCTGGGTTCCATCGTTTATTTTTCTTCCTCAAAAAAACAATCAATTGTTTCTTCTGGCATCAATACTAAGAAAGATGAATTAAGAAAATCTGACGCACCCCTAAGTAGAACAGATATTCAAACAGAAAAAATAAAAACTGATCCGGAACAGAATACAGATGCCAACAAGACTACTCTGCAAAATGAATCTTCGAACAGCGTTTCACAAAAACTAACAAATAATACTTCAAGCTTTAAGAGTAGCAGCAAAATAATCATGGAATCTGAAAATAGAAATGGCAAGAAGTCGAAAAATGCAGATATTCCATCTGTACCAATTGAAAGTTTGTATTCCAGTTCATCCGTTTCTGGAAACTCAGAAAACAATCAGAATTCATTAGCGCAGTTACTGGCAATAAAACCCCTTTCCCTATCCGTATCAGGAATAAATGAAACCATCGCGGTTGAAGGAAAAACATTTCCATCACCTCCATCCGGTGCAATGAATATTGTTCCACCAGCAACTAAACCAAACACGAAGAAAACAAATAAAGGGTTTTATGTTGGTTTCATTGGAGGCCCTGATTTCAGTACTGTTAAATTGCAATCAGTTGAACAAGTTGGTTATAGCCTGGGTGTACTGGCAGGTTATCGTTTCAATAAACATTTTGCAATTGAAACCGGTTTGTTGTGGGATAAAAAATTCTATTATACGGAAGGCAAATATTTTAGCAAAGATCAATTATATGTTCCTCCATCGGCTTATATTTTAAATGTAAATGGCAACTGCAATATGTTTGAAATTCCTATATCACTTAGGTATGATTTCGCGCACAGTACCCGCAATGGATTTTTTATAACAGGAGGAGTGTCCTCTTATTTAATGAAGCAACAAAATTATACCGCACTTGTCAGCAATAGTAGTACGCAATGGCCTGCTTCCTTTAGTTCTGATCAATCATCAAATTATTTTTTTTCCATTATTCAGCTGAGTGGCGGATATGAATTTGCTATCAATGGAAATAATAAAATCAGGATCGAACCCTATGTAAAAATACCATTACAGGGAATTGGAATCGGCAGTTTGCCAATTTCCAGTGCAGGCATATATCTTGGTATCACTCATTCTTTCCGTTAAAGCCAAATCGTATATATTTTAATATGCGAAAAAGATATTTTTTTAGCATTGGCATTGTAATACTCCTCATGGCTGCCTGGGGTATTTATAAGATAACCCTGCCACATCGTAATGTGTCCGGGGAACAGGCTGTGGCGACACTTTCTGCTATGAATCTGTATAATGAATTCCTGAACTCAGAAAATATCGCCAATAAAAAATGGGTTGGAAAAGTAATAGAAGTATCCGGTAGCGTTTCATCTGTAAGTGAATCCGGGAATTATATTTCCTTAAATCTGAAGGGCTCTGCAGATGGTGGAGTTAATTGCAGTATCCTGAAAAAAGACCTGGATCCAGGCGATAAATTCAATACCGGAGATTCTGTAACGATAAAAGGTAAATGTACTGGCTTCCTTATGGATGTGAACCTGGTCGATTGTGTGATCAAAAAATAATAATCAGGTTATCTCATAACCGGAACATATGATAAAACAACTTGCAATTATAATGACGCTCGTAGCTTTTTCTGTTCTTTTTTTTGGTTCCTGTAGCCATGAACAGTTGACATCGGATTGCAATACTCAGAATATGAGCTATTCTCAAAACGTGGTTCCTATTCTCAAAAGTAATTGTTATAAATGCCATAGTACAGGTAATAGTGTTGGCAGTTATGGTCATCTCCTGGATAATTATGATACGCTGACTAAATATTATACTCCAAGAACATACCCCATTATTATTGGCGGAGACACCGTGACATATATAAGTTATCTGGAAGGAGTGATAACACATACCCAGCCTTTTATTGCGATGCCATACATGGCTGACAAACTTGATACCTGTGCAATCAAACAAATTCAAGCCTGGATAACCCAGGGAGCACCTGATAATTAAATTAAATACAATGTATTTCCGATTCTTTTACATTTTTTTATTGACCATCAGTTTTGCTGTGAAAGGTTTTAGTCAGAACTACCTTACAAAAACCGGGTTTATTGGATTTTATTCCAAGACTCCTCTCGAAGATATCAAAGCCGAAAATAATCAGGTTTACGCAGTGCTGGATCCAGCAAGCCATCATATCGCCTTCGCCGCTTTGTTAAAGGGATTTATTTTCACGAAGGAATTAATGCAGGAGCACTTCAATGAAAATTATGTGGAGAGCGATAAATTCCCGAAAGCGACATTTTCAGGTGTATGCTCCGGAGAAATGGATTTTAGTAAAGAAGGAACTTACCAAGTCGTGATCAAGGGTGATTTAACGCTGCATGGGGTGACCAAAGCCATAGAGACGACGGCCCAGCTGGAAGTTAATAAAGACCATATTAATGGGACTTCTGTATTCAAACTAAAACCGGAGGACTTTAATATCAGCATTCCAAGCATTGTAAGGGATAAAATTACCAGTGAAATCAGTGTGAAAGTTAAAATTGACTTGGTGCAAACAAAATAATCAAAATGAAAACCAGAAAAACTTTTTTCAGCCTGATCCTTATTCTTTCAGGCTTTCAGTTATTGGCGCAGGATAGCTTACTCAAGTCGCTTAACGATTCCATGTCTGCCGCACCAAATAATGGATTTGTTACAGGTACATTTAAGGCGCTGTATATTGTAAATATGAAAACAATCGAAGCGCCCGCAGCCGGAGCGTTGAACGTGGAAATTCAGCATCGCTTTGGCACGATTAACACCGGGGCTTATAATTTATGGGGTCTCGATTTTGCCACTCTTCGCCTTGGGCTGGATTATGGTATTACTGACAGGCTTTCGGTTGGAATCGGAAGAAGTTCTTATCTGGAAACATTTGATGGATATCTGAAATATAAATTATTGCGACAATCAGAAAGTTCAATGCCTGTATCAGTTGTTCTGCTTGGGACTTCAAGTTATTTTACAAATCATGAACCTTTGGGAGATAACTCCAATATTTCGAGTTCTTCAAGATTCAACTATACTTTACAGATGCTTATTGCGAAGAAATTCAACAGCCATTTCTCTTTCGAGCTCACACCTACTTTTATCCATTATAACATGGTTACATCCCCCGATCAGAATAATGTATTTGCCCTATGCGGAGGCGCCAGAATGAAAATCAGCAAGCGCATGGCCATTACTGCAGAATATGATTACTTATTCCCGAACCAGCTAGTTTCGCCATTATTTCCGCCCTCTCCCCCCAGAACGAATTCCCTTTCATTTGGCTGGGATATTGAAACCGGG
>DATHNR010000625.1:0-2300 GCA_035485835.1 Puia sp. | reverse complement strand
CGGATGCACACCTGCAAAGTGGTTGACTGGCTTTGTGCAGACATGCTCGCGATAACTCCGGTAACGAATAATTTTCCGAATTGCAGTTGGGCTTTTATACCGAAAAGAGATTGTTCATTGGCCATGAACGTACTCTTCGTTGTAAAGGAAGTATTTCCGACCTCAATCTTTCTGACAATATCATCACCACTGCCTGTGTATTCCAGTTTGAGCTGGTTCATCCAGTCGAAGGAGGCCTGGGTATTGTACGATATGGGCAGTTTGAGTTTGTTCCCGATATTTCCAAGCACATTCACATTGGCATCCATGTTGAAATCCAAACCCCCGGTTTTTCGGGCAGCTTCAGGCAGGGTTGGATTCTCAACATTCTGTCCCTGGTAACCCGCAAGGATATCCACATTACCCTGGGGCCGGATATCAATTTTTCCGTTCCCGAAAAGCCTGTTGAAAAGACTGTTGTTGATATTAAGTTTTGGCTTATCCAGCTTATGGTTAAGATCACTCAGCATATCAGCCCGTTCCCTGAAATAATTTTCTTCCGACTGTTTGGCCAAAAGCTCGCTGTATTCTTCGTAAGTATATGCAGTAGGAGTTCGGTAGTATTTGTTGCCGATTTTTTCCATCAGGAAATAGAGATTCGTCTTCGGATCATATTCAATCGAATCTTTAAGATTGGAAGGATTTTTTAGGTTGAAAGGATTCGGATCGAAATTACTCAGCTGATCACCACGGCGGTCGTGGATGGGGTAATGCAGCGTATCGGATGAAGTGGTGTGTTTTGCAGTATCAGGAATATTCTGCGCAGATGCGCCTTCCGGTGCCATAATGACGACCGTTGCGGCAAGGATCCATACCGTGAAAATAATAATCTGAAGCAGTTGCCTGGTCAAACTTCCTCAATAATTAGTTAGGTAGAGATCCTCACTATAGGCTAAAGGATTTTTAAAACTTGCTTTATTATATCTTCAATTTTTTGTGGTACCGGGGCTTGCTGTGACAGCTTTTTTAAAGCCTGTTCGGCCGCTGGCCGGGCGATGCCTAATGACACCAAAGCATTCAACGCATCCTGCTCCAAGGTATTGTTTATCAAGGGGGGAATATTTGATCCTGTGTATTTCTTTCCCAGCTTTTCCCTCAATTCCAATACAATTCTTTCAGCCGATTTCTTACCAATTCCTTTTATGCTTTCCAGTTCCCTGATCTGACCCTGAATAATGGTCCTTGCCAGCTCGTCAGGTTTCATGGCTGAAAGCATCATCCTGGCCGTTGAAGCACCCACGCCCGAAACGCTTATTAAATGAATAAACATGTCCTTTTCACTGGTTTCTGAGAAACCGTATAGGATTTCATCGTCTTCCTTCACCTGGTGGTAAATATGCAGTATACCCTTATCCAGATGCTGGATTCTGGTAAAAGTATTCAGGCTGATTTGTACTTCGTATCCGACGCCCTGCACGTCTATGTGGATCAGTGCCGGTGTTTTATACACGAAATCGCCCCGGAGGAAAGTTATCATAAGCGCGAAAATAGTATTTTTAAACGGCGTAAATATTTTATAAAAACCCACGATCTTTGTTGAATGACCCAAAAGATTTCTGCGGCAATAACTGCAGTAAGCGGCTATGTGCCGGAAGATATTCTCTCCAACAGCGACCTCGAAAAACTGGTAGAGACAAATGATGAATGGATCCGCACCCGGACCGGTATTTCTGAAAGAAGAATTCTGAAAGGTTTAAATAAAGGAACATCAGACCTTTGCGTTCCTGCCGTTCTGCGGATTTGCGAAAAAAGAGGCATTGATCCTTCTGAAATAGATTGCATTATCGTCGGAACAGTAACGCCCGACATGCTCTTCCCTTCCACCGCCAACCTTGTTTGTGAAAAAGCGGGAGCTGTCAACGCCTGGGGTTTTGACCTCCTGGCAGCCTGTAGTGGGTTTCTTTACAGCCTTACCACCGGTGCAGCACTGATCGAAAGCGGCCGTTACAAAAAAGTCATCGTAGTTGGAGCCGATAAAATGAGTTCAATTGTTGATTATAGCGACCGCAGTACCTGCATCATTTTTGGCGACGGAGCAGGAGCCGTTTTACTGGAACCCAATTTTGAAGGATATGGAATACAGGACAGTATCCTGAAAAGTGATGGGGCGGAAAAACCCACCTCCATATGAAGGCGGGTGGATCGTTGAAGCCCGCGACGATAGAAACCGTTGCCCGCAAGGAACATTACATCTACCAGGAGGGTCAGCCTGTATATAAATTTGCCGTTACCCGTATGGCGGATGTGAGCGAAGAACTGTT
>DATHNR010000624.1:0-5400 GCA_035485835.1 Puia sp. | reverse complement strand
ACTCGGACGCTTCTTGATCAATAACTCATGAAAGCGGTTCGGGTCTCGGCGCTTCGGATGGCCACGACTTATCTTCCGGCAACGGAATAAATTCATGGTTGTCAGCGGGTGGCAGTATAATCCGCCCCTGCTTCCAGTCCTCCTTTGCCTGTTCGATGCGTTCCTTGCGGGAAGAAACAAAATTCCACCAGATGAACCTTTCACCCAGTGGCTCGCCTCCCAAAAGCATGAGGGTTGAATTTTCTTTCGCAAGAATGATTGGATCATCGCCCTTTGTAAATGCCAGCATCTGACCTTCATGATAGATGTTTCCCGATACTTCAACACTGCCTTTTGCAATATAAAAACCACGCTCCGAATGTTCTTTGGGAAGACCAAATCTTGCACCCTGCTTCAATACGACATGCAGATAAAACAACGGTGAGTTTGTTTTAACATCATTATTCAATCCGTAGGCATCACCCGCGATGAGCCGCATCCAAACCCCACTATCAGTAAATATGGGAAGCTTGTCAGGTGTATAATTATTGAAAGACGGACTTGCTTCTTCGTCTTTTTCTGGAAGAGCAACCCAGCTTTGTATCATTTCAAGTTCACCCCCTTTCAGGGCAGATGGATCTTCGAATCGTTCAGAATGTGAAATTCCCTTTCCCGCAGTCATCCAGTTTACTTCACCAGGACGGATAATCTGCTCAACGCCCAGGCTATCCCTGTGCGTTACCTGACCTCCAAAAAGATAACTGACAGTTGAGAGTCCGATATGCGGATGCGGCAATACATCAAGAGAAGAAGGATTGGAAGGAATATCTATTATAGGCCCCGCATGATCCATAAAAATAAATGGTCCTACCATTCTACGCAATCTGAAGGGAAGAATGCGCTTCACCTTCATGGATTCACTGATCACCGCATTACGTGCTTCAATAACAATTTCGGGCATATGCTTTATTTAAGTTCAGAAGTTACGATAATGGGCTCAAACCTTACCAGCCATTAGAATTTCGTAAATTTGAGGAATAGGTGTAAGAGTTTTACCTGGCAGCGGAAGGGTATTTTCAATATGGCAATCAGCACATTCAGGGCTTTTAAGAGTCGCAATTACCGGTTATATTTTACAGGACAGTCAGTTTCCCTTATTGGAACCTGGATGCAGAAAACAGCCGTAAGCTGGGTGGTTTATTCGCTTACGCATTCAAAGTTTATGTTGGGGGTAACATTATTTTCTACCATGTTCCCCTCATTCCTGTTATCATTTCTGGGCGGTGTAGTATCAGACCGTTATAACCGATTTAAAGTCCTGTTGCTGACACAGTTCATCTCAATGATCCAGGCAATCATGCTGGCAGTCCTGATATTATTCAAACATTATAATGTATGGGAAATAATTGCACTCAGTGTATTGCTTGGTATCGTCAATGCATTTGATGTCCCCGCGCGACAATCACTGGTTTACGATATGGTGGATGATAAAAAAGATCTGCCCAATGCACTTGCATTGAATTCATCCATGGTTAATTTATCAAGGCTGATCGGTCCCGGTATAGCAGGACTTATAATAGAAAAATTTGGTGATGGCGTCTGCTTCGGCTTAAATGCTTTGAGTTTTGTTGCCGTCATTATTTCCTTGCTAATGATGAGGTTACCTGTATTCATTACCAAACCACATACTAAAAATGTAATAGGAGAACTTCGCGAAGGATTGATCTATGTAAGAAAAACTCCTGAAATTTCTTTTGTGATAGGCATGCTGGCACTGATTAGTTTGTTCGTTCTTCCATTTAGTACACTTTTACCCGTATATGCCAAGGATATTTTTCACGGAACCGCATCCACTTTCGGAATAATTGACAGCTTCATCGGACTGGGAGCATTTACAGGGGCAATATTCCTCGCTTCATTAAAATCGGGAACCAACCTCAGGAAAATACTTGCGATAAATACGCTGGTATTTGGATCGGGACTGATTTTATTTTCACACACAACAATTTATCCTTTGGCTTTGCTGTTTGCTATGATATCCGCTTTCGGAATGATGTCGCAGATTACCATTACAAACACATTGATCCAGACTGCTGTTGATCCTGCAATGCGTGGCCGCGTCATCAGCATCTATGCAATGGCTTTTTTTGGTATGCAGCCATTGGGTGGTTTGATCGTCGGATTTATTTCTCAATATATCGGAGTCGAAAATACATTATTGTCAGAAGGGATTATTGCATTAATTATCGGCGGATTACATATACGGTTCCTCCAAAAATGGGGTTCAAAAAGAAATCCCGTTCCGGTGCTCAGAAAACAACCAGCCGGCACAACGATTCATGTTTAGCAATAATAATTTAATCTGTCTCTCAACCCACTCCCAGCAATTCAACTTCAAATATTAAAGTACTGTTTGGTCCAATCTGGGCGCCAGTTTGCCTGTCGCCATAAGCAAGATGAGGAGGAATAAAGAAACGCCACTTGCTTCCGACTGCCATGAGCTGTAATCCTTCTGTCCAACCCTTAATTACCATATTCAAGGGAAATGTTGCTGGCTGTCCACGTTTTACTGAACTGTCGAATACAGTTCCATCAATCAATGTACCATGATAATGGCAGGTAACTTTATTTTTTGCAAGAGGTTTGATTCCATTGCCTTCAACAATAACCTCGTACTGTAAACCACTGGGCAAACTTGTAACACCTGGTTTTTGTTTGTTAACTTCCAAAAAATCCTTACCTGCTTTTAAATTCGTTGAAGATTTTTCGTTTTTCATATTGAATAGTCTGTCTGCGATGCCCATATTTTTTTTGCGAATGTAGGAAAGAAATAGCCCGGATTTGTTACTTTAGTAACTCATTATGAAACCTTTGGCACTCATTTTTCTGATCTTTTCGATATTTTCGGCTTCATGCAGTAAAAATAGTTCTTCAGGCACAACTGATACTGCACCATCTGATTTATCCATTAATGCAGTTGTAAGCAACGACAGCAGTGGTAATGTAACTTTTACTGCCTCCGCGACAAATGCAGTTAAGTATGATTTTAATTTTGGAAACTACAATTCGCTAAATGGAGTTGCAGGAAATACAACATATAAATATTCCTATTCCGGTACTTATAACGTGACGGTTACCGCTATAAGCGCAGGAGGACAAACGATATCAAAATCCACATCCGTGACAGTTGCCGTTGCACTTACGCTGGTATGGTCCGATGAGTTTGATACCCCGGGATCTCCTGATCCCACCAAATGGGGATTTGATATTGGAACAGGAAGCGGGGGTTGGGGCAATAATGAATTGGAATACTATACGAACAGGCAGACGAACGCCATTATATCCAACGGAACTTTGAAGATCATTGCCCTGAAAGAATCATATAATGGCAGCGCCTATACTTCTGCCAGAATGCTTACAAATAATTTATATTCTTTTCAGTATGGCAGAATAGATGTGCGGGCTAAATTACCTGCCAGTACAGGTACCTGGCCTGCCATATGGATGTTGGGAAATAACATCGCGACTGTTGGCTGGCCCGCCTGTGGTGAAATTGATATCATGGAACAAAGCGGCAATCAGAAATCCACTATTTATGGAACCCTGCATTATCCCACAGAAGCAGGGCAGTATGGTGATGGTAGCACGACAACAATTTCTGATGCGAGTACGGCTTTCCATGTTTATTCAACTATATGGACTCCTTTATCCATTCAACTTTCTGTAGACGGTGTGGTGTACTATACTTTACTCAACAATCTCGGGATACCGTTTAACCAACAATTCTTTATCATCCTGAATGTAGCCATGGGTGGTAATTTAGGAGGAACCGTTGACCCGGCATTCACTACAGATCAGATGGAAGTTGATTATGTGCGCGTCTACCAATAAACCAATCTTCACTTTCACTGCGAGATTTAATATTGATGCCTTCCCTGATTTAATCTTGCAGTTAGTTCATCTTTCTTGATCGTTACCTGTTTCCCGACCTGCTTTCCATTTCTGAAAGTATTGGCTGTGATCTGTGTTGCACCAAGTGGAAAATAAATTGGCTCACCGGTGTATTTAGGATAATAAGGATCAGGATTGGTTCCATCGAACGTATAATAAATATCCAGCCCTTTTATTTCTGTAGAAATTTTTACCGATAGTCCCCTCATATCCTTTGCTCTGACCGGCGTATATATTACATTGTATGCACTTAATGCATATTTTATTCCCCCGGCATCAAGTCTTGGAAATTGCATTTCCATTCTTGAGATGAAATTATCCCAATTGCGGCTGGCTTTCGGACTCCAATACACTTCGGCCAATGCCAATGCACGCGGCCATGTCATATATTCCATCTGGCGGATATTATATACTCTTTCTGTCCATAAATTTCCCTGTCCTCCCAGAATATACTTTTCATCCACGCTATCCGGAACTGGATCATAATTATAAGAATCGGTAAGCCTGCACATACCGTAAGTGAGCGGTTCCACACTTGTTTCACCCTGGTAGAGATCCAGATAACAATAATCCCATGGCGCCATAACGACATGATGATTCATTTTAGCAGCATCGATGCCACCCTTCATTCCTCTCCAGCTCATTACAGTGGCTTCAGGAGCCAGTCCCCCTTCCAGAATTTCATCCCAGCCGATCAGCTTTTTTCCTTTACTTTTTAATATGACTTCAATTCTCTTCACAAAATAACTTTGTAGTTCGTCCACGTTTTTGAGGTTTTCATCTTTCATGCGTTTCTGACATTTCGGACAATCAGACCAAAAACCTTTATATGCTTCGTCACCTCCAACATGTATGTATTCGCAAGGAAAAAGCGCCGCCAGCTCAGTAAATATTTTATCAAGCATCATGAAAACGGAATCGTTTCCAATGCATAATGCATTATCATCCCTGACCGGACTGCGAAATCCTGCATTTACGCTATAAGGCAATTGCGTGCAGGAAAGATTAGGAAAGGAAGCAATGAGGGCAAGGCTATGAGCTGGTACATCAATTTCCGGAAGAATGGTGATATTCCGGTCTTTCGCATAACTGATCATTTCGCGCATGTCATCCTGGGTATAAAATCCGCCATCGGGAGATTTCTCGTTGGCAAGCGCAGGTAAGAATTCGCCCCATAATCCCGTACGGTTAACGCGCCATGCTCCCACACTGGTGAGTTGCGGCAATGATTTGATCTCAATGCGCCAGCCCTGGTCATCACTCAGATGCAGGTGCAGTACATTATATTTATACTTCACCATCTGATCCATGTATTTCTTCACCTCTTCCTTGGTAAAAAAATGGCGGCTGACATCCAGCATCAATCCGCGCCAGCCAAAGCGCGGATAGTCTGTAATAGATACGCAGGGAGCAGTCCAGGTTTGGGCATTCACCAATGTATTACTTTCAATTTCAGGTGGAAGTAGTTGT
>DATHNR010000623.1:0-7023 GCA_035485835.1 Puia sp. | reverse complement strand
CTGAACACAGGAATTTTTTCTTTCCATCCCGAAGGAAGTTTACCATTGGTGGTAGAAACAAATTCATTCGCCTCCACAGGATACTTTTCCCTATACTGGTTGAAGAGATTATTCCATAGTTTTTCTTTTTCGATTCCTGCTTTTCCGGCGGTCCTGTAAAATGAAATCACATTTTCCGGTACTACAAAATACTGGTCAGGGTCAAAACCAAAGAATTTTTTTACCAGTTTGACTTCATCTTCACCCAGGGGCGAACCATGCGCCGAAGCAGAATCCACTTTATTCGGGCTACCATAACCAATATGGGTTCTCAATTTGATTAAAGAAGGCCTGCCTGTTTCTGCTTTCGCTTTTTTAAGAGCATCTTCCATAGCCGCCAGATCATTTCCATCTGGCAACACCTGCACATGCCAGCCATAAGCCTGGAAGCGTGCGCCTACATCTTCCGTAAATGTGATCGAAGTATTTCCCTCAATTGTAATATGATTGTCATCGTAGATATAAATCAGGTTCCCTAATTGAAGATTACCTGCAACGGATGCAGCTTCGGAACTAATTCCTTCCATGATATCCCCGTCGCTGCAAATAACATAAATACTGTAATCAAAAAGATCGAACCCGGGTTTGTTATAGCGGTCGGCCAGCCATTTCTGGGCAATGCCCATCCCAACACCATTTGCAAAGCCTTGTCCCAGGGGACCGGTTGTTGCTTCAATGCCATCCAATAATCCATATTCAGGATGACCAGGTGTCTTACTGTGTAATTGCCTGAATTTTTTAATATCGTTCAGGGTAAGATCATACCCCGTCAGGTACAAATAACTGTATTGCAGCATGCAGGCATGACCCGCAGATAAAATAAAACGGTCACGGTTGGGCCAGTGCGGATCCTGGGGATTGTAGTTCATTATTTTCGACCATAGCAGGTAACCAAGGGGCGCAAGTGCCATAGCTGTACCCGGATGGCCCGAATCGGCTTTCTGCACGGCATCTGCCGCAAGTACCCTCACTGTATTGATACAAAGTGCCTCTAAACTGGTCGTTGTTTTTTCTGCTGTTTCCATGAAATTAATATTTTAATGTTTGCCTCATAAACCGTTCCAGTGCTCGGGGGTTTATTTTTCGAAAGCCTCCTTATTTATTATTGTGTATAAAGTTAATCCATTCCGGGAACCTTATAATTTCCAATATTCAGTATAAGAAATGAGATGCTGTCCCGTATATTCAAATGTGGAAAAATAAAATAAGGAGACCGGTTTTATTTACCCGAACGAAGATGAAAAAATAATTTATCTTATCAATATACTCGTGCCCTTCATAAAAAAATTCTTGCCTGAAGCCGCATCAGTATACCGGAGTGTCCAGACATAAGCGCCCGGTGGTTGGGGCTTTCCATTGATGGTTCCGTCCCATTTATTTGTCCAGTCGCGCGTTTCAAATACCAGCTGGCCATATCGGTTGAATACCCTGAATTCCAGGTTCGTTGCTTTGAAAGCATTTAATGGATACAGATAATCGTCTTTACCATCGCCATTTGGTGTAAAGGCATTTGGAACAGCTATATAACAACTCTGCAATTTTATAATCTGTTTGGAAAGGGTGTCAAAACAACCCAGGTTATTTTGCACAGCAAGACTCACTGTATATGTTTCCCCGGCCCATGTATCCGGGTACAGATGGGAAGGCGGCGTTTGCTGGTTGCTGGTAGTGCCGTCACCGAAATTCCATTTCCACGACAATATATTGCCAATGGAAATATTTGTAAAATTAACCAGGTCCTTGGGACAAACTTCATTGGGACCCTGAAACGCAGCTTCCAGTGTATTATTCAAATTAATAACCTCTGAAACTGTATCGCTGCAAAATCCATTGGATACAATATGCTGCACATTCTTCAATCCGTAAATACTATAAACAATGGATGGATCCATTAAATTGTTTTGAACAGAAGAATCTAAATTCCATTGCCAAAAGTTTACATCATGTTCCGGCTGATAGTTTAAAGCGATCGTATCATATTTACATCCGAATCCAATATTATAATTGAAGGAAGCAGAAACGGTATCTTTTGTACTGAATGAAAGTACCGCCCCCGGCGGTGTTTCAAGTCCGCACATATCAATAATCGTATTTCCATCACTTCCCGTTACAAGTGTTACATTAAAATTCCCTGTTGTAACGATTGGCGCATTCAGGGTAAGATTTATGACGCTGGATAATCCATTAGTGCATGTTCCTGAAGCTCCGGAAATACTTACAGACGGGTCTCCTGTTATAGTAAAGTCCGATCCGTCCGGTGCTATCGAATTGCATTGAATAGGTTTGGCAAAAATAAACTGCAGTATGTTCGGTGCACAGAGAGGTCTTGTGAGACTGTCAAAAGGCGTGGGTTGAACGGGTAACACTTTAAAACTGATGCTGTCTCCGGGAGGAATCTGTGTACCACAATCGTCCAGTAAAGTATTATTGTCGGTCCCGATTTGTGCCTGAAGTGAATAATTCCCCGGGGGTATCGGAATATTTGTTGTGATTTGGACCGTGTCCATATCAAATCCATTATTACAATTCATTCCCGAAGCTCCGGTGATAGAAACCGGATTGGATGCAATCAGAAAATCAGAGCCATTGGCAGCGAGACTGTTGCACCGCATTTTTTTATTCAGCGCTACAGTTAATGTTTTTCTGTCGCAACTGATGGTTACTGATTTCAAATTTGGTTTTAAAGTATCCGTAATAACTGCAGTACCGCTGCCGAAAGCCAATGAATATCCACTTTGTGTTTCAGTATAATGACTGACCAGCAGAAGATATTTATGTCCCTGAATCAGGGTTGGCATAGCACTGAAAGTCGATTCATAAATAGCAGGATCTGACGCACATTCAATTGTAGTACTGCCACCTCTTATTGCACCGGTTAAACCGGAAGAGCCGGACCAGTTTCCTGTGACAATCAGTGAAACGTCTGTATAAACATCATTGGCATTGTGGCCGGTAATATCAAAAAGCATCCAGTCATAATCGTCACTACGGTTATTTGGGGTAATAAGAAATCCAAGAGTTCCTCCCACAAAACAGGTAAAAGAATACCAGAAAGGATTGGTGTCGGGATAAGTACTGCAACCGGGGACGAACAGACCGGCCGTGCTGCCAATCGGGACCACTTCCTGATGAAATATACTTGTACCGCATACAGGAAATGCCGTGGATGCGAGCTGACCAGGTACGGGAAATGTTTGAGACCAGCTGAACATCGAAATAAGCAGTAAATGTATGAGCAATACAGTTTTCACGATTACTAATATGACAACTCATCCAATATGAACGTTGCAGCTAATGCAGAATAGAATAAAGATCTGATATTTATACACCCTCCGGTCCCTTTCAACAATGCGGGCTTCATATTGATTAGTTAATTTCGCAATAAAGCGCCCTTGAAGAAAGCAGTCCGGCTCTCCTTACGGATTTTGAAAATCACCGGCATCACATTAGCGTCGGTACTGATTTTATTGTTCCTGGCACCCTATCTTTTCCCTGATATGGTGGGTAAAGAGATCAAACATTGGACAAATCAATCCATCAGGGGAGAATTAAATTTTTCAAGGGCCCGCCTGTCTTTCTTTACCCATTTTCCATCACTCACGCTTACTTTGTATGACGTGGATTTAAAAGGCTCGGCTCCTTTTCAAACGGATACTTTATTGTCAGCCGGCAAACTCGGTTTTGGTGTAAACATTCAGAAATTAATCTTCAACCACCAGGTAAGCATTAATAAAATATTTCTGAACGACGCATATATGCATGTGCTCGTAAATGAAAAAGGAGAAGCCAATTATAATATTTATGTTTCAGATTCAACGGCAAAAACAAATAACCAGGATACAGCAGCTGCCTCGCTGCAATTAGAAAAAATAATTATCAAAGACAGCAGACTGGAATATAATGACCGGTCTGTTCCATTGCTCATTCAGGCAGAGCACTTTTACTATGAAGGATCAGGCGATCTCAGCAAATCTGTTTTCGACCTGACTTCCCATATCCAAACAGACTCGCTTAATTTCATTTTAGAGAATGAATCGTATGTAAGGCGAAAAGCAATCGATGCCGTTCTCACGACGCATATTAATACGAAAACACTGGCACTGATATTTGAAAAAAATAATATCAGGATCAATAAATTAAATTTTGGATTTGAAGGGAGACTTGATTTTCTTAAAAACGGCTACGATATGGATGCAGCCATATCTACCCAAAATGCAGACCTGTATCAACTTATCACCATACTTCCGCCGGAGTACCTTGACTGGTTAAACAAAACGAAGGTTAAAGGAATTGTCAGCCTGTCGGCTAAACTGAAAGGAAAATATATCGCATCTGCAGGACAGAAACCAGATCTTGAAACAAAACTCAGCATGCAGGACGGCTATATTGCTTATGAAGATGCGAAGTTGCCAGTTTCACAGCTTAACGGTCAGACAGAAATCGAATTGCCCTCTCTCAATCCTGACAAACTTCATATAAAAATTGATTCGCTTAATTTTCATATCGACAGGGATTTTTTCAGGATGCAAATGGAAAGTTTCGGACTGGATGAGCCACAAATCAGTGCCTCGGCTGATGCAGAAATGGATCTGGAAAATCTAAAAAAAGCACTTGGTATCAGCAGTTTCGATGTAAGGGGTCAGATCAGGATGCATTTGTCAGCTAAAGGTAAATATGCAAAAAAAATCATCGCTACTTCATTAAGAACTAAGGACACTGTAATTGCAAGCATCCCTGCTTTCGATTTAAAATTCGACCTTAAAAACGGGTACGTCAAATACTACAAGGTTTCCGAACCTGTTCAAAATATTGCCGTCAGCATGGAGGCCGCTTGTGTGGATGCAGATTATCGTCACGCTTTTTTTAAAATTGATACACTGCATGCATCCGCATTGAATAATTATATTGATGGAAAGTCGGTTATTCATGCCTCTATAAATTTTCCAATGGATGTGCGTCTTAAAGGATCTATCAATCTGGGGGATTTGCAGAAAGTATATCCGATGGACAGTCTGTCGCTTTCGGGAATCATGTTATTCGACATCAATAGTTCGGGCAAATACGCACCGGATCATCAAATATTCCCAAAATCAAACGCACAATTTTCACTGCGGAATGGATTTATCCAAACAAAATATTATCCCCATCCTGTAGAAAAAATAAATATTGAAGCAAGAGCAGAGGATGATCAGGGAGATTTAAAAAGCCTGCATTGTTCTATTACCCCGGCCAGTTTTAGTTTTGAAGGAAAGCCATTTTATTTCTCCGGCGACTTCAAGAATTTTGATGATTTGGTTTATGATATAAAAGCAAACGGCGAATTAGATTTGGGAAGAATATACCAGGTATTTGTCCGTAAAGGTCTCGGTATAACCGGATTTATACAGGCGCACGCTGAATTCAAAGGCAAACAAAGCGATGCAAAAAACGAGCAATATGATTTGTTGAAGAATTCCGGAACCCTTGATGTAAAAGAATTGAGTATTACCAATGAATTATTCCCAAAACCCTTTCTGATACATCGAGGTCATTTCAGATTTGACCAGGATAAAATGTGGTTTGAAACATTCCAGGCGTCCTACGGGAAATCAGATATGCAGCTGGATGGATTTATTAAAAATGCCATCAATTATGTTTTGGAGAAAAATGAAACGCTCAAAGCCAATTTTAATCTGAAATCAAAGAATATTGATCTGAATGAATTTGCTGTATATGCCGGTTCTTCTACAGTTGATGGCAAAAATCAAACTCCTGCCGGTGTTATTTTAATCCCTACCAATCTGGACCTTACTATAAAAGCAGATGCAGACAGGGTTACCTTTAATGATATTTCTTTAAACCATTTCCAGGGAGGATTAAACATAAGAAACGGTGAAATTGAGCTGGATGAAACCGGTTTTGAATTGATCGGTTGCCAGGTTTCCATGAAAGGAAAATACAGCAGCACGAGTCCTCTGCGTGCACAATTTGAATACAAGCTGCAGGCGAAGGACTTTGACGTGCACCGGGCCTACCAGGAAATAAAATTATTTCGCGACCTGGCCAGTTCAGCCCAGCATGCCTCCGGAATCATTTCAATTGATTATACACTTAATGGAAAATTAAATGAGCAGATGGCGCCTATATATCCATCTCTGACAGGAAATGGGATACTGAGTGTAAAAAGTGTAAAATTTAATGGTTGGAAATTATTCAATACGGTAAGTAGTGAATCCGGGAAATCCGAATTAAAAGATCCTGATCTTTCCAAGATTGATATTAAATCATCCATAAAAAACAATCTCATCACCATTGAGAGACTGAAATTTAAAACCGGCGGCATGCGCATCCGTTTTGAAGGACAAACATCATTCGACAATAAGGTAAATTTTAAAATGCGCATCGGCCTCCCTCCTTTGGGAATCATTGGTATTCCAATACGCATTACAGGCAGTTCTGATAATCCAAAAATAAAAATAGGAAACACCGACACTGATCCACTGGTTGAAAAAGAAGAACCCTAACAGTATGGGAGTATGGGAGTATGGGAGTGTGGAACTCACTTACAAAACCCGAACTAATAATTCTCATCAAATATTTTTGATAAATTAAGTGTTAAAGTTTCTCACTCCCATACTCCCATACTCCCATACTCCCATACTCCCATAATTGCTCTTACCTAAACTGGATCAGTGTCGGCTGAGAAAGCGCAAAAATGGGGAAATTAAATGCAGTTACAGAAGTCAGTGATAAGAAAATAGTACTCGGGCCATTGGCGGCTTCCGGCCCATGCGCAACAATAGGCTGATAACTGGCGGAAATCTGAAGCGTATTAAATGACAGGTTTTCATTTCTTATCTGGCATCCTACAGTGAAACCGGAATAAAACGGGCTATCAAAAATGGATGCCTTTTGCGATGAGAGCAATGAGGCCTGCAACAATAAATAAAAATTAAACTTAAACCCATATATACTGATGGGACTATAATAATTTGTCTGGGCACT
>DATHNR010000622.1:0-2503 GCA_035485835.1 Puia sp. | reverse complement strand
ACAGCAAGTACTTCATCTATTACCAGAATTTCAGGATCGAGATGTGCAGCGACCGAAAAAGCAAGGCGGACATACATTCCGCTTGAATATCTTTTTACCGGAGTATCCAGGAATCGGGAGACGCCTGAGAATTCGATGATCTCATCGAATTTCCTGTCAATCTCTTTTTTCTTCATTCCCATGATATTCCCATTCAGGTAAATATTTTCCCGTCCGGTAAGTTCGCCATGAAATCCCGTTCCTACTTCTAACAGACTGGCGATTCTTCCATTTCCTGAAATCCTGCCGGTCGTCGGCAAAGTAATCCTGGACATGATTTTTAATAAGGTCGACTTCCCTGCACCGTTTTTCCCGATCAGCCCAAGCACTTCACCCTGCTGAACAAAAAAATTAATATCTATCAATGCCCAGATCTCCCGTTTGCTTTCGGGATCCGTCGGTTCCAGGGATTTCTTTAGATTACCTGCCCACCAGTGTTTCAGGTCCTCCTTTAGTGATCGCGAACCAAGTACACCCAACCGGTAATACTTTGAGATATTTTCTGCCTCGATCAGTTTTTTTGCCATTACTTAAATTACATCCATGATTTGAATTTCCCTTTTGTTGAAGAGAACGATTCCCGTCGTCAAAATGATAAAGGTTGTCAGAAAACTAAGCAACAAATATGGAATTGGAAGGGGATGCGGTTTGAAAAAAGAAGAACGAAATATTTCGATAACAGGTGTCAGTGGGTTGAGCCAGAAAATAAATTTAAATTTTAAGGGAATCAACGATGCAGGATAAACTACCGGAGCCGCAAACATAAAAAGACGCAGTAGGAATTGTGTCATATTGTCGAGGTCGCGATATTTTGCTGTAAGAACACTGATGATGAGTCCGCCGCCCAATGCAAAACAGGCAGTTAGAAGGATCAGTATCGGAACCAATAAAACCTGCCAGCTTAAGTGAACGGGATTTCCTTTAACTGCATATATTGAACAGACAACCAGGAATAAAAGGAGCTGAATGGAAATGCGAAATGAATGAAAAAGAATGGTACTTAACGGAACGATGATCCTTGGGAAATATACTTTGTTGAAGATGTAGGCATTAATTTGGAATGTATTCATTGTGGCATTTACACAATCTGCAAAATATGACCAGATAATTGTTCCCGGAAGATAAAACAGAAAGGGTGGAATTCCGTCTGTTGAAATTTTTGCGACTCGGCTAAAAATGATAAAATATACGAAGGTGGAAAACAGAGGCTGAAGAAAAACCCATATCGGTCCGAGAATCGTCTGCTGATAACTCGCAATAATATCACGACGTACAAATCGAAAGATGAGATCCTTATAGTGAAAAAGTTCACGCAGGTTAAGGCGGAACCAGGGCCTGTGAGCCGATATTTCCCATTGCCAGACTGCGTTTTTCTCCATGTAGGCGAAAATAATGGTTAATTGTCAATTGTTAATTGTAAATGCTGATGTTACTCAGTAAAACTGAATTGCATTCAAAACGAATTACCAATAATAATTCTTCTTTAATTAACAATTTACAATTATCAATTAACCATTAATACTCGTGTTCTCAAGCTCTTTTATTTTTGCCAGAAGGGTTTCTGAATCAAATGGTTTGGCCAGAAAAAAATCCGCGCCGGCTTCGTAGGATTTTTTCTCAACATCGGGGAGGCCGGACATAATATAAACAGGAGTGGTTTTTAAATAACTGTTTTTAATTTCACGACAGGTATCCAGACCATTTCCATGATCCAGTTTTATATCCAGGAGAATTAAATCCGGCTGCAAAAGACCAACCGTTTTTAATATCTCATCTGCATCAGATAAGGGGCAAATCTTACAGTGATAAGCCTGAAGTAAAAACCGCAGACCATGTAACAAGTCCAGGTCGTCCTCAACAATCATAATCTTTAACATGAGCGGAGATTCTATTAATAACATTACTTATGTGATGCCAAAAAGGTTTCTTTCCATATGGAAATAGAGCAATTCTACGCGGTTAAACAAGTCTAAATGCCAGATTTAACGCTGGTTTCCCAAAATTGGAATAAACCTTATTCATCCAGTAGTTCATCCAGCTTTTCATCGCTAATATCATCCGGATCCTTTGATGAGGGATTTTCAGTTTCCTCGAAAGCATTGGATGATCCGAGATGAGTTTCCTGATCCTTTTTATCGATTTTTGCTTTCAGTCTTTTATTTTTCTCAATTGGATTTTGTATTGGTTTTTTCATATTCTTATCGTAAAGTTACCATCGATAATCAGGGCAATGATATCTTTATAACATGCATGTGCAATAATTGTTCCCGATAACCATTCCATTCTAAATTTTATGCCAAAATTCAAACTCAATATTGGAATTGCTGGTGCTGGCATCAGCGGTTTGGTTGCTGGGATCGAATTGCTGCGTTCAGGCCACCAGGTTTCAATTTTTGAATCCAGTCAGCGCACCGGTGGTAGAATTGAAACAATAGACGTGGATGGAATATGGATAGAAACCGGC